>JAGQWV010000779.1 GCA_020437045.1 Saprospiraceae bacterium
CAATACCGATAAATCCAGCATCCCAGGTATACAGGCAATCCCACCATCTTCCCGGCGCATGATGTCTTATATATTGGTTTTGGGTATAAACCGGATATACGATATTAGTGATGGTAGTGGCGGCCATTCTTTTCTGACCGAAAAGGTATTTTTCTCCAGCGGGGGTAATATGGTAGTCCGTCAACTTTGATCGTGCACTTTGTTCTGCCTTTTTTAATCCAGAAATGGCAACATCTTTCAACAATGTCTTAACCTCGCCCAATGAACCGGTGCAGACCATTCCATAGATGGATCTTGTTGCATGGGGTTGTAAATTAATTGGGCGCATAAATACATTAAAATAATGTCCATCGGTCCCATTACTAAATACAGTCTTGACATGGCCATTAGCCATTCGGCTAAACTCATCTGATAGATCCTTGAAATACCACTCGCGATTTTGAAAATGCGGATAATCCCAGAATATACCGTAATAAGTTTCAACTTGTGGATATTTCAAAATAATGGTATTTTCCATAGGACCGGCAATAATCTCAGGGGTATAAATCCAGTCGACCGGAGCAATTTTTATGACCCCAAAATCAGACTGGCTCACAATGGCAAACCCATCGATATTAATAACTTCACCATCTTCGGATATTATTTCTAACCGGTTTTTACCTTTTCTTAGATGTAGATGGGGTACCACTTTCATCGTAAAATCTTGTGAGGCATCGAGCGTCGTCGAGACATCAACGATGCCAGCGAGTTTAATTTTAGCATTACCGGATTTGCCAGAATTATATCGGATGCAGAGCACCGGATCAGTAAGTTCGTCACTCACTTCAAAATCATAAATAACCTCATCGCCCATATTTTCACCGAAACGTATACCGGATCCCTTTACATATCCATTACTTCTGATCTCGCCCCGAAAGTACCCGTCGGTAACCAGTCGCTCAAAGGGCGAAGGTTTGGCATAATTAAATGCTGAATATTCCAAAGCATCAATCCACTTTCCATCTTCCGGTAAATCAATTATATCGTATACAATGGGATCATCAGGTTGATATGCTGCGGATGAAGGGAAATGAATGGAAGACATCAGATGCATTACCATACTTTGACCCAGCTCGGAATTATTTACACATTCGATATGAAAAGCCCGGGATGAAGAATCAATCTCCGAATAGGAAATATCGGTATATACTTTGTCCTTCCATTCCAGCTCATGCCGGAATGAAAAGTATTCCAAATTAGGTGAAGCTTCCCAGGGATGGAATCCGGTCTCGTAAAACACATTCGGAGCTACCGTCTTCCCATGATAGTAACCCGGAAAAATACTAACATCAAAACGAATACCCTTCTTAACATCAGGCACATGTGATAGTCCAATATATTTCTTCGTATAGGGGCCCCATTTAGGTAAATTCAAGTCATGTTTATATTTTAATGAATGGAGATATTCAGCACTTAGAGGATCTTGGGTGATTCCTTTTGTAGGCAACAGTAATATCCCCACCATTACAATAATAAAACGTATTTCCATTGGTTCTTTCCCTATTTTCGGCACTGGATGGATGTGTGCACCCATCTGTCATAATCTTTTGATCCGGGGTAAAATACAAATTCATTCGCATTCTTCATGAAGATATAAAGGACCTTGGTGAGACTCCGATCATTTTAACCGGGATTAATGTATATAATTTATTTGTTCTTTGTCTTGATAACAAAAGATCAAATAATTCGCCGCGTCGTTATCACCTTCGTCCAAACTTCGGTGATCACGGAAAGCTATGGTTTGTCGAAGATAAGACGGTATGATCTAAGCCTAAAATGTATGAGTAAAGTCTAAATTCCTAAAACCCGTCCGAATCGGTATTCGTGCCGGGCGTGTCTCGCCTCAATGCGAGGACTTCCAGGCTATCTTTAACTGCTCAACCGGGCGTGGTCTATTTAATTTCCAGGGGCTGCTACAGTTTAGAAATTCTTGCGACTTTCATCATTCATTTTTCAATGACTTATCTCTTAAGGTCAAGCAAACGGCCTTTATGCAGTCTTTGCCCCTGGTTTGTGATCTAGTAAATTACCACTAAATATCTTATAAGAGCTTCTTTTATTTATAAGTGATCACTAAGGCGGGATTACTATATCTTCGGTATGCCTTATAAATAAAATAGAATGTAAGTATTAAACCTATTATTATCACCCCCGTGTGACCAATCGTGTCAATAATTATTTTGGCAATAGCGCCTCTACTCCTGCTTCTCCTTGATCCTCCGTCTGCCAACTGTGTGGTGTCTTCTAGTGTTCCTAAAATATAAGTAGATACCATGGTCACCAGAACCAGGAGCAAATTCCAAAGCAATGGCTTAGTCTGTCCTTCTATTACTTCGCTCCGACTAAATCCCAACTTCTGCCCAAGATACTCCCCAAATTCATTGGAGAGTTCTTCGCTATCAAAACCTATATTAAGACTTTTCTCCTTTCCTTCATCGTTATACTTTATTTTAGTGGACACCGAAGCATCATTAAACGATATCCCCGTGATATATGACAGTGGCAAAGCATAAGCGCTTTTCATCATTCCGACTTTTTGTACAGCCTTCTCAAATTTATCAAGGTTATCGACCTTATTTTGACTCAACCATATCTCGGAATCTCTCAAAACCATTGATTTGTAAAACCCTGCCCCAACATCAAAAATTTTATTCTCCATAATAGATGCATTAAGATTTAGACTTTCAAATTTTATTGAGTCTATACTCAGAAATAGAATCGTATCAGAGTAACTTTCTTCGTTCTTAATTAATTATTTCCATTGGTACTGCTGTAACTCACCTAATAATTATCATAAAATCCTTACCAGTTATTTTATCATTTGAAGGAAATGCACATCGATAACCTTCTAAGGTATATGACTATAAATTAGATGTCGTTTGGATCCCAATATTACAAAATTTTGTAATACTATGTCAATAACAGCATAGAAATGTACTGCAGGGGTGTAATGCTTCGTATAGATCGTGCATCACCACAGGGAAAATCCAGTTATCTTGCCACGACCATATCCCCCGAATATACTCGACCAGGATTCACCAAATAACACTTTACCATTAGTTAGATTAATGATTTTTCCCACCGGTTCATTGGCTAGCCGCAAAGGTATTCGTTTGTACAAAGGGAAAATTATCTGCATGTATACTATCCTCCAAATCCACCTCTCTATCCGAATTTATTACTCCCGAATATATTCCATTGGTTTTGTCCTGGATGATACCGATCCAATATGGAAGATGCGGAGACAAACCAAGGATATAATTAGAGCCAGCATCGATTGAGAGACTTGCTACAAAGCCAAAAACCGGATCCAGCGTCAAATCTTGGAAGATATATGTGGAATCATTAAGACTCTGCAGAAGTTTCCTCCAGTTTGCCTCGAATCCCATGGCAGTATCTACTAAGTAATGTTGATCATACGTTGCATAAAAGCAATAGTCGACCTGATAGTACTCATAAACAAAAGCGTTAATCTCCCGAATAATCTCCTCATGTTGGTGCTCATCAACCAGGTAAGCATCGATGGCCGAAGTTGTTTCCCCAAATTTAATCTGGGAAGGAAAAAGTTTATCCGCAAAAACAAGATCTACGATGGTTTTATTCCCAAATTCCGGCAAGCTCCCACCATACAAATTTGTTGGGAGCGACCTAATTTTTTGAAAATAATTCGAAAGTTCGAATACAAATCTTTTCTCAATTGCATGATATCGAGCAGTATCCAGATCATATCCATTTGGACTCAGCAAGAATGAGACATATAGCTGTAAAAGAGGATTAAAACAAAATACGAACTGCACCCCACCTAGATTACAACTTGCCGAAAAACAAAATTCTGTTTGGCGAGTCAGATCTCTAAAAGAAAAAGATGAGTCTCTTTCCATTGTAGCAATGTTATTCAGCCACTCCGCGAAATGCTCCCGCGATCGCTCCAGATAAATGATATTTCTAGGCTCAAAACAGGGGAACGGAAAGAGCTCCAAACTATTTTCGCGCAGGAAATGCCATACCTCCCGTCTTACTTTTAAAGCCAGATCTCCCTTTTGTGGATCATGTCTATTCATCTTCTAATAAATAATCGGCTATCAAATTACCTGAAGCATGTAACAGGCATCATCGATTCCGGGTGACTTCATTAAAAAATTTAGGACCATCAACGTCGGACGGAATGACTGCTTGTCTTTATATACCTGTTCATCTTTCAATTAAATGTACCCATAAATTTTCAAATCTTCGGATGCTTTGATCTCTCTTATAATTCCTTCTGAAATGATAAAAGAACGGTCTGAAATATCCAACACATTGCGATACTGATGATCGGTCAAGACTATTCCTTTTTTGGACTTTAATTCTTTTATTCTTCCCTTCACCAAATCAATGAATTTTGGCATTAAATACGTAAATGGCTCATCGAGTATGGAAAATGCTGAATTGGACTCCATCACTAAAAGCACTTCCACCAATCTCCTGTCACCTCCGGACATACTGGAGAATTTACTCTTCCATCTTGCTTTTAAAAATGGATATTGTACGAAAAAGCGATCTTGATCTATTCCGTATAGAGTGAGAAGATTATTCAGTACTATGGACTTAGGATGAAATTCATGCTGCGGCAAATAATTAATCAATCCTTTCTCCTTATAAAGATTATTTATCACTTTATCACCATACCTGATATGCTTAACATCAGCCTGTAACTGACCAGTAATGATCTTGAGCAAACAAGATTTACCACTTCCGTTTCGCCCCAAAATCCCAATTACTTTATTTTTGACTAATTCCAGATTAATTCCCCGGAGTATTTGCCTCTTGCCAAAGCTTAAATAAACGCTATCCACTTTAATCGATTGATTCATAAGGTCGATTTTACGATGCATATCATCCCAAATAACCAAATCACAAAATCCACTGACACGGTGATAATCATCAATTCCTTCTTACCCAAGCCATTATTCATGTAAAAGAAAAGCTCTTTCGACTTTCTTTCCTGATGCACCAATATTCCGACGGCACTAGTCATGATCTTAAACCATATAATAGCGGTCAAAAAGCCAACTCCTGTAGCATAATAAACGTAAAATGATAACAACGTCATCAACAACGAAAAGACAAGAAAATCCCCGGCATAAAGTGAAAGAAGTTTCAGTTTCCTGGAAATCATATCCTTTAGATTATGCAATCAAAGTACTTAACGATTTGTATACATATAATGGCCCGTCTTGAGCCATCATTACTTCATTGATTAGTCCTAAAGTTGTCCTTCACATTAGAGCAATGTGCGTCGATTTTACCGAAAATATCATTAACACGACGTATCTAGGCAGATTTCGTTCGGCTTTCTCTCTTATGATCTTAATGTCATAATATATGTACTTTCCTACAATGACTAGTAGATCAACGCACGAGGTATGTTGAATAATTTTAGGCTCTTGCACGTATTTA
>JAGQWV010000780.1 GCA_020437045.1 Saprospiraceae bacterium
CTATCGCCTTTCCAAAAAAGAAGAAGTGATGGACCTGGCCAAAAAGACTTTTCAGTGGTTGGAAGAACATAGTCACGATCCGGTAAAAGGAGGCTATTTTCAGTTCCTTTTGGAGGATGGTACGGCACTCAAGGAAGGTCATACCAATCCAGCCAAGGATCAAAACAGTTCGATTCATCTATTGGAAGCACTGACAGAATTGTATATGGTCTGGCCCGATGAGTTGCTCAAAGAGAGAGTCAGGGAAATGCTGGTGTTGGTTCGGGACACGATCACCACCGATTATGGTAGTTTGACTTTGTTTTTGGATCAGGACTGGAATCCAGCCACCAACCGGGATTCTGTAGAAGAATATATTCGTCAGCATATCCATGAAGACCATGTGTCTTTTGGGCACGATATCGAAACGGCTTATTTACTCATGGAAGCTTCCCACGTTCTACACGCTGCAGATGATGCCTTGACCCGCGAGAAAACAAAGAAAATGGTGGATCATACCCTGGACAATGGATGGGATAAAGAACATGGAGGTATCTATGATGGAGGATATTATTTTAAAGATAAACCGGGAATGACCATTGTTTTGCACGAGAAAGCCTGGTGGGCGCAGGTCGAAGCCATGAACACATTACTGATCATGACGGATCTGTATCCTGCAGATCCACATGGATATGAAACCTATTTTCTGGAAATGTGGGAATATGTCAAAGACTACCTGATTGACCCGGAATACCCGGGCATATTTGTGAAAGGTCTGGATCAGAGTCCGGATGCGAGAACAGCAGATAAAGCAGGTATATGGAAAGGTAATTATCATAATGTGCGTTCGTTTTTAAATTGCATTAAGCGACTCAGAAGTGGTGGAGAGTAGGGCGTAATGTGGAGCATGGGGCATGGAGCGGAAAGTAGAGAGAGCGGGTAACAATTTTCTTCCAAATTCAACTTTAACATCAATTAATTATTCGTGACTATTAGTGAAATGTGATGGATAGATAAATGGCCTTAGTTGATTACTTCGTAGCAAAATTGACAATGAGTTTTAATTTTATTATTTTAACAAAAACAGTTTGATAATGATTAGTTCTTATTAACTCTTTGGAGCGGGTCTTGAGAATGTTTAGAATAATGAGATATCTGATGCTATTGCTATTCCTTGGGGATTTTCTACCGCTTAATGTCTTATCACAGGAGAATGCAGATTATACAGTTTTTTATACTTTTCAATATGTAAAAGATACCATTGCCGATTCATATAGTGTTCCTCATCAATACATACTATTTGGATCACAAGACACTTCCTTTTTTTACAACTATACTCAGTACCAGTTTGACTCAATTGGACGGGATTTTGAAGAAAGAGTTGGTCCGGCCAAAGATAATCTGCAACTTTTTGAAAAAGTAGTTTTATCTCAACGATTTGAACTCCTCTCAGAGTTAAGGGTATTAAAAGACTTTTACAATCAACATGTATTTATTGTCTTTCCGGAGTTAGGTCAGAGTAAGTTTATGCAAGAACCAATAAATCTGAGATGGACATTGGTTTCTGGGATCGAAAATGTTCGAGGGATGGCCTGTCAGAGAGCAGAGACAAGCTATGGAGGAAGGGAATATGTCGCCTGGTTCACTGATTCAATACCTATTGCAGATGGTCCTTATGTTTTTAGTGGCCTTCCCGGATTGATTTTGAAAGTGGAGGATAAAGAAAACTGGTTTCGATTTGAAATAAGCCAGATCATAATTAAAAAACAAAAACGCTTACGAATGCCTGGGTTTATTAATCAACATGTAAACCATTTGATGACTCGAGATGAGTATGTGAAGCAAATTAGAGAAAAGAAGACAAATCCAAAATATCCTCCGGGTGTACTTAATATTACTCCGGAAATGAAATTGAGAATGCAGGATAATTATAAAAAAAGATTTGATCTGCTTTTGGAACGAGAGATCCCTTAGTTTGAATTTTTCAATTTTGGATTAGGCATAATAGAAATTACAAAATTCTATGTTTGAGCTAATGGTTCAATCGGTAAAAGGTAAAATGCAAAATAGATTAGAGGTCTATTCTTAATATTGGTTTTTAGTGGCTTTACGGCAAATATTTATTCCCAGAATAACATTTCTGGAACCATTCTCGATTTGCAAGGACTTCCGATAGGAAGAGTTAATGTAATTCTGAAAAAAGGAGAGCTAATAAAATCCTTTACATCTTCAGACCATAGAGGAGCATTTCAAGTAACCATATCTGAGGATCGGGACTCGCTTACTTTACATTTTACTCATTTGGCCTATGATCCAGTTGAGGTACCTATTGATCGGAATAAAGCCTATTACGATGTGACTTTAAGGCCACGCACCGTACAATTACCTGAGATTTCGGTAAAGGTCCCTCCCGTCACCCGCCACGGTGACACATTGACTTTTAGTCTTGAGTCTTATGTAAAAGAGAGTGATCAAACGCTGGAAGAAATTCTCGCCCGGTTGCCTGGTATCACTATTTCTCCAATCGGGGAGATTTTTTATCGGCAAAAAAGTATAAATAAATTTTATATCGAAGGTTTGGATTTACTGGAAGGTCGGTACCGGATTGCAACCCAAAATCTAAATTTCAAGCAAGTACGGGATATTCAGATCATTGAGCATCATCAACCCATCAGAGCGCTTGACTCCATCTATCGTCCCGAAAACGCAGCGATCAACTTAAAACTCAAATCTGATGTTGCTCTCACCGGGTCAACAGAAGGAGGACTGGCTCATCCTTTGGGAGGTTTAATCACATCACAATTATTTGGATTTACTAAAAGATATCAGTTTAACGTAAGTGGATCTTTTAATAATTGGGGAAGGAACCAAATTTCTGATTTTGTTAGTTTATATACTTTGGACCAGCAAACGGATGCTGAATTAATCTCTCCTCATGGTCCATATGTCCCTCCTATGACAAGGTTTCAATCATTGAGTAACAACAATCGGGAATATACCGGAGTAATAAATTTTCTACAAAGATTGGGTGATTATACACAATTAAAGATTCAGGGATATGGCATAAGCGATCGCTTGAAGCAAGAAGGAAAAACTCTGAAGCGATATTTTTTCGAAGACCTAGTATCGGTATTTAATGAAGATTTATATTCTTCTCAAAAACAAAGAGTATGGAACGGCAAAACAGTTTTGGAGTATAATCATCCTGGTATCTATACCAGGTTGAGCACAGAAATTAATATCGCCTTGAACCAATCGGAAGTTGACAATATTGTCAATGGAGTTGAGGCCAGGGATTGGTTGAAGAAAAATAGCAAGGAAATCAGCACTGATTTACAAGTGGTCGTCCGGGGTAAAAATAGGAAGGCCTATGCCATTAATGCGGACTTCCATTATAATGTGGATGATTTCAATTTGGATATTCTAGATGCCGTGATTACCAGACCAGGAAAGGGGGAAGAATCCTTTCCAAAGCTTGTACAATTGGCTTCCACTAAGGACTTAGAACTTCAAGTGTACGCTAATTTTTATTACAGCGATAAACATTTAAGTGGTAAAGTTGAGGTAAGGCCCGGTGTTGCTCAAAATGATATTATTTCTTCGACAAATGCTCCCGACACTTTAATTGATTCTACGTTTAAAAATGATTATAGGAGCAATCGACAGTCAATTTCAATTGATCAAAGCTGGGAATATCTATTAGGGCAAACTAAACTAATGCTAAGAATGCCGGCGATGTATGAACATATTTCGATAGCGAATCGTGAGGTGAATATTTCTTCAGGTTGGCATTTTCTTAACTATCAGCCAAATTTGCAATATAGTTGGAAATATTATCGAGATAATTCTCTTGGTATCCAGTTTGGGTATTTTAAGGATGTCGAAACTTTTGGAGATCTTTTTTTTGATGGATTTATTGTCCAGTCAAGCCGTAGCATATTTAGTCAAACCAAGGAACCCAATCGATATCATGGTTATCAATTTGGTGTTAATGGTGCAGGATTTAATCCTCAGACCAATATCTATTATCACGGGCATCTTTTGTATCAGAGACATAGCTATGATCAAATTCGAAATTATTCCTTCGATCAGACGGGTACCATCTCTGAATACGTGCAAAGACAAAATACTTCTGATTCCTATCTATTTGATGGCTATTTGAAGTTGCCGTTACTGGGTAAAATAGAATGTCAGCTTTGGACAAATTATCGTTGGATTTATAGAGACCAATTAATCAATTCATCTGCAACTAGGTTCAATAGCCAACAGTTGAGCGTCAAACCAGAATTGTCGATTGTCTATGGCCACCACTCCACCGTCTTGTCTGCCGAATGGATTACCGTATGGATCCGGCAACTAAAGCAACAAAATAAACAATGGCGCACCGGTCTTTCACATTTTTGGCAAATTTCAACCCACTGGGCTTTGGATGCAAACTATCATCTTTATTTATATGGAGTAAAAAGATCGACCAATAACTGGACTCATCTTCTCAATCTAGAGTGGCGATACCGACTTGATCGGGGTAAAATGAATTTAAAAATCGGGCTAATTAATGTATTGAATACCCAGAAGTTTATCAGTTATTTTCAGAGTACCTATTATCAAACCTTATATACATTGCAATTGCGGCCAAGGCAATTACAAGTGAGCCTTAAAATTGACTTCTGAACAGAGAGCGGGGCATGGGCTGAGAGCAGAGAGGATGGAGCGAAGAGCAGGGAGCTTGGAGCGGAATTATTGATTTTCAACCACTC
>JAGQWV010000781.1 GCA_020437045.1 Saprospiraceae bacterium
AGGTTCGGCCGGACTTTATGTCAGAGGAGGGACTCCGGATCAAAATTTATATCTAATTGATGATGTACCGATATATAATCCGAATCATTTCTTTGGTTTCATCTCTGCTATTAATCCGAATTCGATAAAGAATATTCGCCTTTATAAAGGTCGGATTCCAGCTAGTTTGGGTGGAAGATCCAGCTCTGTTATCGATATTATCACCAAGGAAGGAAATAAAAACAAAGTACAGGGTGACTATACCATCGGATTGATAACAAACACCGCTACGATTGAAGGACCGGTCATAAAAGACAAGATGTCCTTTATTCTATCTACACGCCTAACCAATGTAAGTGTACTGACCTGGCCACTGGCTATTTCATTCAAGAATGGAAATAATAAAAATTATTTATCCTACAACATGTATGATATCAATGCAAAATTAACTTATACACCAAATAAAACGTCAAAAATAACATTCAATATGTACCGGGGCCAAGATCGAGTACCCAACTGGAAACGTAGTGGCACCAGCATTGATAAACGATTGAATTTTTACGGAAATTCGTCCATGTCATTGAAGTACAATAGCCAGATCAGATACAATTGGTTTCAAAAATCAACTTTGTATTTTTCTCAATATTCTTATCAAGATAGATTCCATAATTATGAACAAAATCCATCCAATAAAGAGATCTTGATAAAACTAAGTATTGATAAATCTTATCTATCAGACTTTGGTTTTAAACATAAAAATCAAATCTATTTAGATTCAAAAAGCGGTTTGGATTTTGGCATTGATTTATCTCACTTTACCGTCAGTCCTAATCATGTGGTAATTGAATCTTTCACAGAAAATAATCCGTCAAAAGTCGAAAAGAAACCATGGGAAGCGAATATTCTCCAAATTGCTCCATATACGTCTTACCTGTATAAAAACAATTTCTTCACAGCTGAAGTGGGAATTAGAGCCAACGTTTACAAATCTAAGGACTACAACGACTTTAAACCAGAACCCAGGTTATCCCTTGGTTTAGAATTAAAGTCGAATCATCAGATCAATTTCACTTATACTGCACTCAGTCAACCACTCCACTTACTTACGTCAGTAAACATTGGCCTTCCGAGCGAAACATGGGTTGGCTCAGACGCAACGTATCCGGCTGGCAGTTCTAGTAACTGGGGCATAGAGTACGTTAAAATCTTCAATGATAAGAAAGGCTACTTGCAATTGGCTCTTTTCCATCGAACAATGAAAAATCTAATCGATTATCAAAGGGGTGTCAGATTTCGTTTTGATGCTCAAGATGACTATAGAGACAAGGTCGCCCGTGAGGGAATTGGAAGAGCCAACGGATTAGAACTCTATTTAGAAAGAAACTTTTCTGGCTTCAACCTCTTGTTTTCATCGACCATTTCAAAATCGGAAACAAAATTTGAGCAAATAAATCAGAGGAAATGGACTCGAAATCGTTACGATCGATTGGTTGACATTAATTTATCATCAATGATAGACCTATCAGATAAAATGAAATTAACCACTTCATTTATTTACAGTACCGGATTTCCCGTGACTATTCCTGAATCCTATATGCTCCCCCTATTTGGAAACACCCGTCCTATTTTCCCAACCCGGTTCAATGCCCAAAGTCCGGACTATTGGAGATTGGATGTACAACTTTCCAAATACTATGTTACCCGACGAAATAATAAGGCATTTTGGTCCGTGGGACTTTATAATGCATTGCTCAAAATTAATCCATCTATTGTGGAGATCACCGGAAAATTTAAGGAGAATGATGATGGACTCCTAGATCCAAGTTTTCGAAAAAAAGGCCATGCTTTACTAAATTTCGTACCCTCGTTTAGTATAGGTAGATCTTTCTAAAAATGAAAACCATGTTAATTAAATTATCACGTGAGATTATTGGTCTTCTACTTCTGATTGTTGTTGCGTGTCAAAAGGAGTATCCAATCGACGAATATTCTGATTTTAAAAGCCAACCTGTATTATCTGGTTTTGTTTCACCTCAAGAAGGGGTGACATTATATTTTCGGAAAACATTATCTCCTAGTGGTGGACCACAAGATTACTTAATCACCGGAGCGAACATCTTTCTGACTAGTAGAAATAATGACACAACTACATTAACTGAGGAGCTACCTGGTAAGTACCTTGGTTCTTATGACTTCGAAGATGATCAAAATTTTCAAGTCACTGGAATCACCATACAGGGCCAGGAAGTTCAATCTCATTTTCTTACGATTCCCTCATTGCCAAATTTTAAAGTCTTACTCGACAGCACTTCCGGTCAATTTATTTATTTCAAATCAATCATAGAAGTAAATCCACGTGAGAAAGAGTGGTATTGGCTACGGTTTTCTGGTGACTCCTTGCCTAACTATCTGGATCTTCAGGACTTTCAGAATTACAATCTTTGTGAAGCAAATACGTTCACGGCAAGTAATAGTATGGTCTTCAGTACAGCATGTTCGTCACAAAAAATATTATCACTACCCTTTAGAGCAGGATACTTCGATAGAAATCCCTTGCCGCAAACTCTTAAATTTGAGCTCACTCGAATCGAAACAACTTTTGTGGATTACCTGTTGTCTATCCAAGATGCTAGCGACTTCGATTATCTTTTTGTCGAACCCTCCGCTCCAGCATCCAATCTCAGTAACAACATTGGATATATTGCAACATTGAACCTAGCTGATACTATTATGATCCTGAAATGATTATAATCTTAAACCGCACAGTTCCGCCAAACCATAAAATCGCATTATCATGATTTTCAGAATTCTAACTACTATAACATTTAACCTTATATGGTTTGGTGCCGTATGTCAGATTGATACGACTATTTCCGCTTCTTCCAAACCTTATATGGCATCCTACCCATCCAATAAGATTGGTACGTTAGCTATCGACTTAGGAATACTGGGTAGCAACCTATCTTATGATTGGCGTTTTGCTCACCTGTTTTCACTACGCGCAGATCTAGGAGCTGGTGCAAGAATTCTATCCTGGGGAAACATTTGGCATCTTACAGATACGGAAAATTATTATGTGGCTATACATCCAAATTTTAGTCTGGCCACCAGATATTACTACAATCAACGTCAGGAAATAACCAGCGATTACAAAAAATCTTCGAAGTTCCTGGCATTCAAAATAAACTGTATTCCGCCTTGGTTTATCCAAACGATCAGGTCAAAAAGAGGGTGGCCAAGACCTACCATTCCAGGAATTTTAGAGTTGGTTCCTCAGTGGGGTATACGGACTAGTAAAGGAAGAGTCTACTTTGAATTGAATCTTGGATATTCTTTTCCACTGAAAGATATATTTACTGATAACGAGTATGAAGACTCAAGAATAAACATTTTCTGTCGTGTAGGCTACCGGTTCTAAAACATCCCACTTTGGTGAGGTACGCATGCCCGGAGAACGCGCATTGACACTAAAAAGGAAGCAAATGAGCGAGGGTATTTTATTACATCCTGAAGTAGTAAAAGGTCTGGAGAAATGCGGATGACACTCTCCAAATCACAGCGTCAATTTGCAAATATTAATAATCAAGCATGGTACGACACTCAATATCAACGAAATATTATCAACAATCTGATTGTAAATCACGAGCTGCCCCGCAGACGTCATTTATCTGCAACTCTGATATGGAGTTCCGGAATTCCAATTACTTATCCCGAAGGATTTTCCATCGCCCATTCTGATAATTTCTTTACTGCACCCTTAATAATACCGGTCTATATAAATAAACATAATGCCCGAACACCAAATTATTTTAGAGTCGATTTTCAATATCGAAAGGAATATGAGACCCGTAACGGAAAAATCGGTTCAATTGCCGTAGGAGTGTATAATGCAAGTGGTCGCCAAAATCCACTGACCCTGGATATAAGACCAGAGTACCAGCCAATAGTTGACGACCAGAAACCTAGTGTGATTAAAGGTAAGCTCACTAAAACCACGCTTTTCAATTTTATTCCTTTTATTAGTATCGGACGAAAATTTTAAAATGCGAAATTACTTCATCTTAATTCCAATATTAGTTATGTCCTGCACCAAAAAGCTGGATGTACCGGAGTATTTAAATTTCACCCCTGCTCTTGTCATAAACGGCACACTATCACCACAGCAAGGAGCACTGATAGAGGTATCCATTTTACTGGACCCTCAAAAGTCACATGTGGTTGAGGAGAATTTTGTAAAAGACGCAAAAGTGCGAATTCTAGATGCCTCTGGTAAATTACTGGAAGAACTGATATTCATACCTCAAAAAGGTTATGTATCTCAGGATACTGATTTTGAAAACGGTAAAACCTACGGAGTGGAAGTACAGTACTTGGATTTTCCACTTGCAACGACCCAGATTGAGATACCTCCAGCAATTGCAGACATGGAAGTATCGATAACAGAATTCGATGATGAGAATACTACGGCAATGATATCTCTCAAATACCAGGAACCTCTAAAAATCTTTGGCAATGACCGAGCTTTGAATCGAGGAGCTCGAGATTATCCGGATACTGAATCCCCTGAGGTCTCAAAATATTTTTGCAATTACGTAAATCCACTATTATACGATAATTCATGTCAACAGCCTTCTCTAGGT
>JAGQWV010000782.1 GCA_020437045.1 Saprospiraceae bacterium
TCTTTTTTACTTATATTAATCTCTTATTTGGTAAAATCAGAATTAGTTTAGTGGTTCATTACTTCCACAAAAATCTTATATACCATGAAGTATAGATTTCTTCTTTTAATTTGTATCGGGATATATCTCCCTTCCTGGAGCCAGATGGCTACTTACGATATTGTGCTGCAAGGTGGTCGTGTGATGGACCCCGCTACCGGACTGGATGCGGTCCGTAATGTTGGTATATCCGGTGACCGTATCAGGGAGATTTCCAGTGAGCCACTTTCAGGAAAGCAGATTATCGATGTGTCCGGTTTGGTCGTTGCTCCGGGTTTCATTGATTTGCATGTCCATGGAATGACGAATGAAGCACACAAATATCAGGTGCGAGATGGTGTGACTACCGCTTTAGAACTGGAAAGTGGAATAACCTTTGTCAAAGAATGGCTGGAAGACAAATCAGGACATTCCCTGGTTAACTTTGGGGCATCCGCTCCACATGGGAGTCTGCGGACCTTTGCATTAAAGGACTACCAGGTCTATTTTGAAAAAGCCAGGAAAATTGTCGAAGAAGAAGGCAGGCAAAGCCCCGAGTTGAGTCGAATACTAATCAACCTGGGTCGAAGCGCTTACCGCTCGCTAAGTGATGAAGATATGCGAGCCCTGCCGGCGATGATCGATTACGAACTTTCCGGCGGAGCTTTGGCCATTGGGGTGCCGGTTGGTTACTATCCGGGAGCAACCCAGGCCGAAATCTTCCGGGTCTATGAACTTGCTGCCGAAAGACAGGTACCTATCTTTTCGCATACCCGAGGATTTGGACTGGTTGGCATTCAGGAAGCTATTGCCAATGCCACTACTACCGGAGCGCCGTTGCACATCGTTCACGCTAATAGCTTATCACTGGGCGATATCGATGTGACCCTGGACATGGTTGCTTCGGCTCAAAAGAGAGGTTTAGATGTGACGACAGAAGTATATCCTTATACGGCAGCATCTACCGCTTTGCAGTCCGCTCTATTCGATGATAATTGGCAGGAGCAATTATCCATATCATATGGCGATTTGCAATGGGAAGCAACGGGAGAGCGACTAACTAAGGAGACGTTCGACCAATACCGGAAGCAAGGGGGAACCGTCATCATCCATATGATGAAACCGGAATGGATTGCCAAAGGAGTTGCGAGTCCGGTGACCAGTATCGGTTCGGATGGCATGCCCTATGCTCCGGGAGCACACCCGCGCACGGCCGGTACTTTTTCTCGGGTCCTTGGACTTTATGTGCGTGAACAAGGTATGCTAAGCCTGATGGAAGCTTTAAGGAAGATGACGATTATGCCGGCACAGCGTCTGGAACCAATTGCTCCGATGATGAGCCGGAAGGGCAGAATCCAGGTAGGAGCCGATGCCGATATCACCGTGTTTGATCCCAAGACTGTCATTGACCGGGCGGATTTTAAAGAATTGAAATACTCGGAGGGCATTCCTTACGTAATAGTCAACGGTGTTTTTGTAGTTAAAGAAAATGAGCTGGTTGACGCTGTTTTTCCAGGTCAGCCGATTGTCAGTAAATTCAAATCACGATAGTTTCAGATGTACTTTTTAAGGAAGTATCCTCTTTTTCTCTACCGTGATTCCCGATCCTTCTGCAAGCATAACCGAAACCGGCTCAAGTTCATTAAGGAAAGCGAATATGTGTCCATAGGTCATTCCGAAATCTACGTCAATAACGGAATCGCGTACCGGATAATGCTCCCATACCGGATGTGTGACCTGATACTCAAAAGTTTTGTGCGCGTCAATTTTTGTATAACCCCAATAATGCTCGGTAATAAAGGCGGTTTCGGATTGGGGGTCAATGGGTAAAGCTTGTCGATCTGCTCCCACGGAAATACTTTGCCAGGACTGATTGACCTTCCAACCATATTCAATTTGCCAGGTTTCCTGATTTTCGCTCCAGCGGTGGCGCATGGGTAAGGTCTGATAATGCTCCCGGTAAAAGGTGTTAGCAACGAGGGTCAGGGCTGGCTTGGGTACGATTTCTTTGATAAAGACTACACCTCTTTTCTCCGGATCAGACTGCGGCCGGACATAGAAGCGGAGATTTACCTCTTCAAAATTGACATGTAAGGGTATTTTCACTCCCAGCAGCCGGGTGTTGACAAACATAAATCCCACCAGACTCAGGTAACAGCGATCTTCCCACAGATCTATTTCAGTACCATAAGGTAGATAAGCTTGCAAATAGGTGGGGTCAATTGCATAGTTTGCTAAGACCAGTTTACGCCATTCGGCGGTCAGAAAACTCATGGTAAGATGGAATTACATCACCAAGATGTAAAAGATTTTCGAAAAAGTTATACTATTTAGAGGTACCAGGAAGACTAAGACCTTTGCCAATTTCACGATTCTACCATTTAAACGGTTTTATGAGCCATTGAGAAAGATCAATCTACGCTTTACCTCCGCATCGTTTTTAACCCCGGCATCTAATTCTTGAATATTTAGATTAAAGTCATATCCATATGTACTGGAGGCCATAAGTGTTATTTCATTTAATATCAATAGTGCTTCCGCTGGTTCCTCTGATGCATATAATGCTTCCGTGAGTACCTTTACCGGGTTTTGAAAATTGGCGATGGCCAGATATTCTGCAGCCCGGACCCGATTGATTAACTCAGGATCGGCCTGGCTGATATCGGTGATTTTTGTTTGAAATGTATTAGCAGTTCCGGCAAAATTAGTACAAGCGATGATCGCCCAATAGCGTTGCCAAGGGTCTTCGGATTGCAGATACTTGGTTAATGCTTCGGAAACTGAGGATAAATCTTCTAATCCGAGGTTGGCAATCATTAGATAGTCTTTAATGTCTTTTCGATGTTGTCTCCCAAAAGCAACCGGATTTTTAAAGGCGTTGTCGATCAGATAATGCTCCGGGTAGAGCGAAAGATCAGGCATCCCTACGATCCAATTGTCCAGGGTCATCCGCAGCTCCTGAAGTTCAGCAGACTTTTCCATTACCAGATTTTTTGTTTCAAAAGGATCTGCTTCCACATCATATAAGGCTTCAGCTCCATGGGGCCGAAAAAAAGCGGATTGAATCTCATTTAGTTTATTTTCCTGAAATAGAGAGGCCCATTCCTGGTAGGCTAGTTGCAGATAACGATAATTATTCATTAATCCATCGAAAATAAAGGGCTGGAAATAACGAATGTATTTATATCTGCCTTTTCGAACCGCCCGCACCTGATCGTATTTTTCATCAAAGCGATCGGCATAACTAAAAGTACTGTTGCGTTGTGCCACTTCCTGCGGATCGATGTGGTTGCCCAGAAAGGGCTTACCATCCATCTGGGTTGGAATATTAATTCCTGCCAAGGCCAGAACGGTAGGTGCAAAGTCGACAAAACTCACGAAACCATTTTGGTCTGTTCCGGCTTCCACTTGCAGCTGCTTGCGATATTTTTCCGGCACATATACCACCAATGGAACATGCAATCCCGTCTCAAATAAATAACCCTTACTACCCGGTAGCACACCTCCATGATCACCGTAGTAGAAGATAATGGTTTGCTCCAATAATCCGTCCTTTGCCAAGTCGGCCACGACTTCACCTACTTTAGTGTCCATTTCCTGGATCTTATCCCGATAATAGGCATTTGTATAGCGGAACAGATCGGTTTGGGGGTGATTTGGTTGCATAGTAAAAGCATCAAGGGGTGTCTTGGTGATTTTCTGTTGCATATCCGATTCGGAAAAATGCAGGCTTGACTCGTGGCAAACACCGATGTTGAAAACATGGAAAAACGGCTGACCAGGTTTCCGGTGTTTATAGGAGGCATTTTTCGAGGATTCATCCCAAACTCCGTCACTTTTGATTAGGTTGTAATCTTCTTTACTATTATTCGTAGTATAATATCCGGCCCGGCGCAGGTAAGCCGGAAACATCAAGAGGGAATCGGGCATGGGAACCATTTGAATTTTCCGGTGAAACTGGGCTCCGATACGAGGAGCATAACATCCACTAATCAGGGTAGACCGGGCCACACTGCAAACCGGTGCGTTGGAAAAGGCATGCCTAAAGATAATCCCCTCCGCTGCCAGCCGTTCGATATTAGGAGTCTCCACCCCGTTTGCATCAAATAATTTCAGGTAATGCTTCGAATTGTCTTCAGATGTGATCCAGACAATATTGGGTCGTTCGAGTTCCGTTTCTTTTTCTGAGCAGGCATTTAAAACGAGTAGAAAAATCAGGAGGATATAATATTTATTCATGGTATGCTAAAGTTATCGATCCTATCGCAAAAGGGAATAGGAGTTTGGGTGATTTCTTTAGTGAGTCGTTGGTATTAGTGGGTTTAGTCCTTGGGTGTTGGTCTTCGTTGGGAACTGGAAGACTGATGGGAGTCACCAATGAATTTGTGAGCCTCTTGCAGAGTATGCAGAGATCGCGGAGTATTCTCTCCCTTTGGGGGAGCCAGAGGGGGAAAGGGGAAAAGAGATAAATTCTTTGGTCCCTGGGTCTTGGTCATTGGTCAGAACTAAGTCTGATGGGAGTTACCAATGAATTAAAGAACCTCTCGCAAAGTACGCAGAGATCGCGGAGTATTCTCCCCCTTTGGGGGAACTAGACTAGTGGGGGATACGAGAAAATAGAAGTCTCTCAGGTCCTGGTCATTAAGGTGGTCCTGCAAGCCGATTAAACAATTAAACAATTTCCACGATTTAACACGCACCACTTATCACCAGTTAAACATGCCTCTCCTACACTTCCCAGCCTTCCCGATAAGTGCGCGTCACAAATTGATTGGCTTCTTCCAGGTTGGTAATCCGCATATTATCTCCGTCCCAAAGCAATTTTCTGCGACCAAAGAATTCGACTTTACCCATATTATTTTCCCTACGTAACAGGTAGCTTCTGATGGCGAGGTTGCCCATAAGAACTGTCTCTGTCATAGGTCCGGCATAGTCAAAAGAGGAAGTTAACGCTTTGTGTTCGGCACTACCAAAACCAGCTTTACAAGCGGCTACCCATTTGCGATGATGCCCGTATTCAGGAATGTCATTGGGTTCGGTTTCCGGACCGAATTCCGTGGTGCCATCACTGAGGTATAATTTAGGCATGAGTGGAGAGCTGTCATTGATATTGGTGGATATGATTCCTTTTTCCCCGATAATTAAAACGCCATTGGCGCTATTGTTTCCGCCAATATCGGCGTCGGCAGGGATGATCTCCGGATGAGCCGGGCGGATACCCCCATCACTCCAGGTCATTTCGATAGGAGATTTACTTTTATCCGTTGCATCAAAATGCAGGGTGATAAATGAAGATGGAGGACAACCCTCTGGATGGTAGTCGGCATTCCACATTTGGGTATAGACGGATCCGATACTGCACTCAGCATCGTTGGGATATTTTAAACCCAGGGTTCGGAAGGGTATGTCAATCAGGTGGCAACCGACATCTCCAAGTGCTCCGGTGCCATAGTTCCACCATCCTCTCCAATTAAATGGATGAATTTCCGGGGTATAGGGTATGGTTGGAGATGGTCCTAGCCATAGGTTCCAGTCCAGCGCTTCTGGTTTGGCAGATGGATCTGCAGTTGGAAAAGCAAAACCCTGAGGCCATACCGGCCGGTTTGTCCAGACCTGCACTTTGGAGATTTTTCCCAAAACACCACTATCGACCCACTTTTGCACCATACCGAGCAGAGGATTGGATCCTCCCTGGTTACCCATTTGACTGACAACTTTCTGATCCCGTGCCATCTCAGTAAGAATACGGGCTTCGCGAATATTATGGGTCATTGGCTTTTGCACATACACATGCTTGCCTCGCTGCATAGCATAAACTGCGGCTGGTGCATGAACATGGTCGGGTGTGGAGATCGTGACTGCATCGATATCCTTTTCCTTGTCCAGCATCTCCCGATAATCCGCATATAATTTGGCTTTAGGAAATGCCTCAACAGAGGCGGCAGCTGATCCGGAAAAATCTACATCACATAACGCCACTACCCGCTCTGTGCCATCAACAGAAGCATTTTTAATATCGCTTCTACCTTTGCCACCGGCACCAATAGCCGCTAATCCCAGTTGATCACTAGGGGCTAGATAACCCACTCCCCCTAAGACATGCCTGGGTACAATGTAAAATGAGGATGCAATGGCACTTTTCTTTAGAAAGGACCTTCTGGATCCTTTTTTATTTTTCCTTTTCATAATCTTTATTGATCGCTTAAAAAATGTGCAGTGTTTGTGCTACCAATATACAAAATATGAAGTTGAGTTTTTAACTCGAAGAATATATTTAGGGATGAGGAATAGAAATACCGAACACCCGGGAAAAATATGCGACTATGGATTTAGTTCCGTGGATAAAAAATCTGCCGTTTGTCTCCTGGACATTCAGATTTGATAGATCGACATTTTCACGATCGATAATCAGCACAGGTGTACCCTGGTGCTTTTCGCCCAATAATTCAATTAACGGTTTTCGAGGCCGGGGGAAATTCAAGTAGGTAATGTCTAATTGGTCTTTGAGTGTGGGGAAATATTGGAGAATACCTTCCATCATGGCATTATGTGGGAAGAAAAATAATTGATCTGGTTTGCCAATTGACTCGTCGGTAAAATTCGGATTGAGAAGAAATAATTTGTCCATTTTATTAAGCCATTTAATTGGTCTTGAATTAATTGGTTTTTAGAAATTGGGAATTGGATGTACGAAGGGAAATACTATTTTACCCATGCAGCGTAACCACCAGCTAAGAATCTAGTGCAGCATTTCCACAAT
>JAGQWV010000783.1 GCA_020437045.1 Saprospiraceae bacterium
TAATAGTCGATAGTATAGATCTAATCCGGAGTTGACCGGTAATGCAGGCACGACGTCTGATGCAAAAATCGGTTCCTGAAAGGGGTCGATGGTACAAAGTAACTCCACGGCATCAATTTTTTTCAGTACCAATCCTAACGGTCCTTCCAGTCCTGGCCAGGCGGCAAAATGTGCCCAGGATACGTGGCCATTGTCCTGGTGAACAGCATCGCTGGCCTGAATATTCAGCGGATAATGCTGGCGTCGGGGTGAAGCGGCTGGTTCGATCAATTTAGATTTGATGTTGAGTAGATTAATATGGCCCAGGCGATCTTCCCGGTATTCCTGACCATAATAAATGAGGTGTTCCTTATCAGAAATGGGTTCGATTGAACCTCTAAACCGATCATGATCAACCGTGAAATCCGAGATCAGAAGGTTACAAATTTGCAGGTCTTCTGATTGCATTTGCAGCATAGCGGTTTCGGGATCAATAAAATGGACATGTACATCTCCGGCGTACCAGTTTTCTTCCGGTTGTTTATAAGCCTCTTCTAAATGGATCTCCAAAAATGATGACATTTGCGAAATATCTATGGTGTCCTGGTAGATGGTATAACGAAATCCCTTAACTACTTCAAGGGTAATTTTTTCCTGTGGCAGGAGGATCTTAAAATCACCAGTACTGTAGTTAAATTTTCGGTCATTATCGAGAATTAATCCTTCTTCTTTACTCTGAGGTACGGTGGTATTAATAATGGGAAAATCGGCACGGGCTCCCACCGGAGCATAAAATTTTCCTTCCAGATCCGTAAAGCGTACCCTGGCTCCGGTAATTTCATTTTTTTCATCAAAAATTTTTACCTGAATAGACGTAAATGATTTTTGTGCATTTAGATTCAGGAAAAGGATATAGTGAAGACAGATAATTAAAAGTAAAAGTCGTCCTCCGGGTTGCATATTTAATTTGTATTTAAAAAAAAGTCTTGGCAGTCACTATCATTGTGAATACTCAATTATTTGCCGGCTTAATTTAAGGAGTATTCCTGACGAGAAATAGAGATGTTTTGCAAAATCATTCCAGTATTGTTTGTCCAGGTACTGCCACTTCCATTCGGGGTATATCACCAAATTCCATTTTTGAGGGAGAGAGGTCTAGATTCGATTCATCCATTGCCCAATTCCAATCTACAATTTGACCACTATAGGCACTCATCCGGGCAAGTATCGCAGTAAGGGTGCTTTCCGCGATCTGAGCGCCTTCATTGACGGCTTTACCACTGCGTATACTATCGATCATTTCTTTGTACTGCAAGACCGACGGATTGGAAGCACGGCCATCGGAAAGATAATTTTGCATGCCGGTTATAGCTCCCTGGCGAAAGTCAAGTTCTGCAGATCCTTTAGTGCCCTGTACCCGTTGGTTGCTGCGATAAGGTACATTATCGATCTGGCTTCCCATATATTCTATGCGTACATCATTGGGATACGTGTACTCCACACTAAAATGATCGTATACATTTCCATACTCCAGACCCGTTCTGGCTTGTCTACCTCCCAGTCCGATACAGCTCACCGGATGTGCATTCATGATCCAATTCATGATATCCAGATTATGTACATGCATTTCCACCACAAAATCTCCAGACAACCAACTCCACATCAGCCAGCGCCTGATTTGATATTCCATTTCTGACCAATCATTTCTTTTTACTTTTTCATCTTCACGCCAGGTACGCATTCCACTGCCGGATCGAAAACATTGCCCTCCCGTTATTTCTCCGATGGCACCGTCATGAATACGTTTGATGATTTCACGATTAGAACTCAAGCGTCGCATCTGGGTACCGGCAACGAGCGTCAATCCTTTTCTTTTGGCAATCTCGGTACTTTCCAATATCGAACGGATACCCACGGGATCTACGGCCACCGGTTTTTCGATAAAGACATGTTTACCAGCTTCCACAGCGTATCGAAGATGCTGAGGCCTGAAATTTGGTGGTGTAGTGAGGATGACCATGTCCACATCGCTGTCAATCACTTTTTTATATGCATCAAAGCCCACAAAAGAGGTCTCCGGAGTCACTTTGTAAATATCTTTGACCGGCAGATTTCTTTTCTCAAGGTTCTTTTGGATGGCTTGAGGTGCCTGATCAAGATGATCCTGAAATAGATCTCCTATGGCCACCAATTCTATTCCTGCAGAGGATTCAGCACAGTCGATAATTCCGGCGCCTGTACCCCGGCCACCACATCCAATTAGGCCCACCCGGATTGTATCGGAACTGCGACCA
Source organism: Saprospiraceae bacterium (assembly GCA_020437045.1). Classification (GTDB taxonomy): domain Bacteria; phylum Bacteroidota; class Bacteroidia; order Chitinophagales; family Saprospiraceae; genus JABDMH01. The sequence goes on from JAGQWV010000783.1 coordinate 2,274, forward strand.
AAAAACAGATTTTCTCCAGCAAAGAATGTAGATGTACCCGCTAGAGACGTGGTCTGTAAGAAGTTCCTTCTAGTTATTTTTGACAAGTTATTGTTCATTTAATTACGTTCTTTTTAATCTCAATCTTGAGCTCCATTAAATTAGAATTTATCCTTGGGCTTTCAAAATTCTCTTATTCGTGTTTCACCAGGTTGCCATATAGGAGCATTCATATCTGATTTATATGAAAAATATCCTGACGGATCTCATCTTGTGGGGATTTTTTATAGGCAGTACTGGTCATTGGCTAAAATTGAAATTGTTCTTTTCTTTGCGGAAATTTGTAAAAAAGATTGGCTATGGCTGAGCAAAAAATAGAAATTATGGCTCCAGTAGGCTCTTATGAGTCGCTGGCTGCTGCCTTAAATGCTGGCTGCGATTCTGTTTATTTCGGTATAGAGCAACTCAATATGCGAGCAAGATCTTCCATAAATTTTACGCTGGAAGATCTCCGGGAAATTGTTACTCGCTGTAACCGGGTAGGAGTTCAGTCCTATTTAGCTTTGAATACGGTACTTTATGATCACGATATTAATTTAATGAAACGAATCGTAGATCAGGCAAAGGAAGATGGTGTAACCGCGATTATAGGAGCGGACCATGCCGTGATGGCCCATTGCCGGGCTATTGGTATGCCCTTGCACATCTCAACCCAGGTAAACATCACGAACATTGAAACGGTTGAATTTTATGCTGTTTT
>JAGQWV010000784.1 GCA_020437045.1 Saprospiraceae bacterium
CTATTCTGTCTCGTAATAAAAAGGCCAATGTATAATCCCGGTTAAATATGGCAAAATTCTGCTAAAATTAAAAAGGCCGGAATCGCTTCCGGCCTACACAATACTTTTCTACCACAGAAAAAGAAACGCTACCATCCTGGATTTTGTCCCAGGGCTGGATTCTGGGCCAAGTCACTAAGCGGAATTGGCCATAAATAATGTTTAGATTCGTCAAATACGGGATTCTCCCAATCGGTGCCTTTATATACATCGACATAAGGCACACCATCAACCATGCTCGACAACACTGTAGCTTTGGGATAACGGGCGATAGCGGCATCATCCCAACGAATACCATAGCTTGGTATTTCTAGTTTCTTACCCTGCTTCCATCTTCTCAGATCATCATAACGGAAGCCCTCCATAAAGAGTTCTACCCGTCGTTCTCTTCTGATTTCAATGATGAGTGGAGAAACGCCATCATTGACATATCGCGGATCAACAGGAACATTGTTCATATCCAGATGCGGCATTCCAACCCGGTCTCTCAGACGATTGATACTTATATCCAAATCTTCCTGAGTAATGGTACCCAATTCTGCTTTAGCCTCAGCATAATTTAAGAGTGCCTCGCCAAATCGAAGAATGATAGCCGGCGTGGCGGATGTATTGTAAGTCGCATAAGCCGGACCATTGTCATAGACTTTAATAATGTGGTATCCTGTTTCGACCGTCTGACCACCTTCCATTCCTCGCACTCTCGGATACGGACGAGTATCATTGTTAGCATATTGGTAATAGGATACATCATCCGGATGCAAAATGGTCTGCCTCAACCGGGGATCACGGTTCTCAAAAACATCTTCTATCTGAGCATCACCTTTGTATAGAGGTGATAAGGAGATGGGTAAGCCATCAGTGCACAAATAATCTTCTACCATACTTTTCGTCGCTCCGCCATTGTAGCCACGGTGATAACTCTGTACGTGGTTAGTAAATACACCAAGTTGATATCGCCTCCAATACATAACTTCCGGCACTCCGGTAAGGTCGGCAGGAATACGGTGTATTGCGTTATAATCATGTGCAGCATCACCGGTTACATAAAGCGTGTATGGACCATTATCCATCAATTCCTTAGCGGCATCGGCAGCCTGTTGCAACCACATGTCAGCATTTGATCCGCCCTGGTATTTGCGCCAGGTGCCTTCAAAGAGACATACTCTCGATTTGACCAATAAGGCTGCCCAACGGTTTAACCGACCCGGACCGCCACCATCACCCCAGTCTGCAGGCAGGTTTTCGGTAGCGAAATTCAGATCTTCCAGCACATGCGACATAACCGTCTCCCGAGCATCTCTGGAACCAAAAAGTTCTTCAGATTCGGTCGTCAGTTCATGATCAATCCACTGAACGTCACCAAATTTGGAGACTTTGTCAGCATAGAACCAACCTCTGAATAATCTGGCTTCACCAATATATTTATTGATAACTTCCTGAGAAATTGATGCTCTGCCGTAGTTATCCAATCCCACGTTGATCGCGCGAAGGAAACTCCAACCTTTGTATCCATACCATTGACCATCACCATTAGCAGAGGAAGGGACGTTGTGTTTACCTGATCTAACCTGCTGATATTGGGTGTGACGAGAATGGCGAGGTGCAATATTATCAGTAAATTCATCAGTATACCAAATACCAAATTTATGACTATTGAAACCTTCGTCGTGCGCCATTAGAATAGGCACATCATTATCATACCGGGCCAGGTCATATAAACTATTATTGTAAACTGCCAGGTCATTTTCAGTATTCCAGAACGTCTCATTACTGATTTCATCCAGTGGATAGCGCTCCAGAAAATCATCATTGCAACTTACAAGTGCTGCCGCAACGATGAGCAATTTATAATTGGAAAATATATTTTTCATTCAATCTAAATTTTGGAATAAGACATTAAAAAGAAATGTTTGCCCCGACGCTATAGATTCGTTGAATCGGATATTCAACGGCACCATTAAAGTTTTCACCGGATAATACGTTCGTATGGGTCTGCTCAGGATCCAAGGGTTTATGAATTTTTGAGTATTCCCATAAGTTCATACCTGCCAAATAAATCTGAGCACCACCGATACCAATTCTTCGCAATGTACTTGGAGAAAAAT
>JAGQWV010000785.1 GCA_020437045.1 Saprospiraceae bacterium
GAAGGGGCTGGCCACAGGCAAGCATGGGAATGAAGCTGATGAAAAAAAGTAAGATTTTAAATGAAAATTTAATCATCATTATAGCCTATGTGAAACAATGCATCTCCCTGATGCACCACCGGAGTATTATTATGACCCAAAATGTGACCTGATCGGGAGGCAATAACGGCAAGCCGGGTTGTGCCATTCGGATCATAAATACTTCCCAGAGTCTCACCTTTAACCACCTGGTGGCCGGAGTTTTTTGACCAGATAAAGATACCCGCTTGCTTTGCACGAATCCAGGTAGATTTCTTAAATGTCAATGTCGAAGGAGCATTGACTTCACCCCTGATCATACCCTGTTTGATTAACATTCTTGTTAATCCTTTGAGAGCCGTCTCGATCACAAACCCATCCAGGCGTAGTGCTTCTCCCCCTTCAAATACAATAATCGTTTTTTGCAGGTCTTTTGCTGTCTTACGAAATGAATGGGGTAGTAGAGATTTTTCCACCAAATAGGGGGCACCAAATGACTCCGCCAGTGTTTGCGCTACTGCATCTTTTCTGGTATATCTCACCTGGGGATAATTAAATCGATTATCTCCACCGGTATGAAAGTCAATACCAAAATCGATAACCGGTAAAACCCTTTTCGTGAGAATACTGGCCATGCGAGAGGCAAGAGATCCGGACATGCTTCCTGGAAAACTCCGGTTTACGTCTTTACCATCGGGGACAACCCTCGAAAAATTGACAAACCCATAAATATTCAATATAGGTACTACAATGATGTTACCACAGAGCAAATCGGTAAAAATTCCTGAGGCAATTGCCTTCCGGAGAATTTCAATGCCATTTATTTCATCGCCATGCAGTCCAGCCAGGAGTAAAACGGTTGGGCCTTGATTCTGGCTACAATAGACATGCGTTTTAACGGAGATCTTCGCTCCAGAGGGAAGCTTACCTACAAACAAACTGATCATCTGAGAGGTGCCAGGCGCTATTTCTATCTTGTTGATCGTTAATCCCAAGCCCATTAATCTATGCCTTTCTCATTAAGTATTTCTCTCTCTTTTTAATTTGACGTTCAATAAATTTAATGATCTGTCCTGAAACATCAATTCCGGTCACGGTTTCAATGCCTTCAAGTCCGGGAGATGAATTAACCTCCAGGACCAGTGGGCCATCTTTGGAACGTAGAATGTCAACACCTGCTACATGTAAGTTTAACAGTTTGCACACTTTACGGGCCAGAAACATTTCTTCTTCCGAGAGCTTCTCCGCCATGGCTGTCGCCCCTCGATGCAGATTAGAGCGAAACTCCCCTTCACGAGCCTGGCGTTTCATGGACGCGACAATTTTATCATCGACCACGAGTACCCGGATGTCTGTACCCCGGGATTCTTTAATATACTCTTGCACCAGCACACTTTCCCTCATTCGGTAGAAAGCCTCGATGGTACTAAAAGCATTGTTGTATGATTCCGAAAGGATAACACCCAGTCCATGGGTGCTTTCCAACATTTTTATAATTAGTGGTTCATCGAAATTATTCCTGATCTGCTGTTCATCCATTTGGGCAAAATTGGGCAAAAATGATTTGGGGATCGGAATACCTTCGGACGCCAAAATCTGATAACACATCCACTTATTTCTGGTTTTGAGCATCGAATCGGCCGGTGTGACAGAGAAAGTACCCATCATCTCCAGTTGCCGCATGACATTGGTACCATATAGGGTAACTGAACTGCCCACCCGGGGTATCACAGCATCGTAATCACTGATTTTACCCCCCTGATAGTAAATTTCGAGTGAATTCTTCTCTACCACCAAATCACATAATAGGTGGTCAACGACCCGGGCATAATGGCCACGACGGTAGCATGCCCGCAAAAGGCTCTGGGTAGAATAAAGCGACTGATTTCGAGACAGGATTAGAATGCGCATATGGACACTGATAAGGCTTGTGTGGCAAAATAGGATCTGATCAAAGGCCCTTTAATGTACATGTAACAAGCTTCTGTTAATCAAACGAGTGGTCTGAAACAATCAAATCGAGGGTATAATTCGCTTCTTTGTACATCAGCCTTAAACAAATTATACTACTCCACTCAATATAACGACCACTGGTCATCTGGGCTTTAAACCAAGATAGCACTATATTGAGATATTTGGCCTATCTTTCCTAAAACTAAAATCTGGAGATGTTGCCCAAGAAACTAAACGATAAACAAACGATTAATGGTTGGGCATTTTTCGATTGGGCCAATTCCTCATATGCTTTGGTTATCTCTGTAGCAATATTTCCCAACTATTTCATTCGCATGACCGATGATTTTATCAACGTCATGGGCATGCAGATCAGTAACAGTTCCTTATATGCATTTGCTATTTCATTCGCCTACTTGTTGATTGCATTGATGTTACCTGTTTTATCGGGAGTAGCTGATTACAGTGGTCGCAAGCTTTTTTTTCTGAAAATATTTACCACACTGGGCTCTATCTCGTGTGCCGGTCTGTTTTTTTTCAAAGGCATGCCCCAGGTAGGAATCGCGCTTACATTCTTC
>JAGQWV010000786.1 GCA_020437045.1 Saprospiraceae bacterium
CTGCACTAGATCTTCGTTGTGCCTGGGTCACAAATCGTTCCTTCATCATGAAAAACCGACGATGCAGCCGTCTTTCTTGCTCTTCAGCCGCATCCCGACGATTGAGTCGGGACAGGCATCACAAAATCCTAATGAATAATCCCGGTTGAATGGAAAATAGTGGCTTAGCCTTTTGATAATTCCTCCGCCCTTTTCAATGCTGCCTGAGCACCACCTTCCAGATGAGCTGCCACTTGATGGTTGTTAAAGTATTCCAATGCTGCTTCTGTAGTTCCGCCTCTCGAGGCTACTCGTTTGATCCATTCATTACAAGTGAAATCATTTTTATGAAATAGATCCACAGCTCCTTTGAAGGTTTGTAGCGTTAGCAATTCTGCTTCCGGGGCACTGAATCCCATTCGTTCAGCCGCCTCAATAAAGGCTTGCATACAATAAAATACATAAGCGGGGCCACTACCGGAAATGGCAGTAGCGGCATCCAGCAGTGATTCCCGGTCCACATAAATGGCTTTTCCCGTGGTATTCAGTAGATTTTGGACCATCACTAGCTCAATTCTGGTCACTTCTTCACTGGAACTATAAACGGTCATACCCATACCGATTTGAGCAGGAAGATTTGGCATAGCCCGGATGATTTTTTGCACATTGAGCATTTGGGCAATGGTCTCTATTTTGATCCCGGCCATGATGGATAGAAATACCTGTTGCGGATCAACCATTGGGCGGATATGTTCGAAGAGTGCCGGAGCATCCTGAGGTTTGACGGCGAGGATAATCAGGTCGGCTTCCGGCAGGCAGTCTTGCGGTAATTCATGTACCGTTCCGATCCCTTGCCGGGAAAGTTCAGCAGCTTTAGTGGCCGACTTTTCCAGTATCATCATCTCCTCGGGCTTTACAATATGTGATCTTAGGAAACTTGTGGCATATGTTAGCCCCATATTCCCTCCGCCAATGATCAGAATTTTCATCTTGGTTGCGATTTATTACATTTACAGAAGCCCCAAATGTAGTAATTCTGTATCGTACCTAAATGATCCATATGTTGCCTGTAAGATCTCTGATGCTGATGAGTATTATTTTACTGATGATTTTCTCCGGATGTTCTGAAGAATCTCCCGCTAACATTCCGAATGTCGCGATTTCGAAACCTGACTATGTACTGGCTATTCATGGTGGAGCTGGGGTGATTACCAAAGAAAACATGAACGAAGAGAAAGAATTGGCCTATCAAAGTGCTCTTAATAAGGCACTGGATCTCGGCGAAGAAGTTTTGAAGGGAGGCGGAACAAGTCTGGATGCCGTGGTAGCGGCCATCACGTTTATGGAAGATAGTCCATTATTTAATGCCGGAAAAGGGGCCGTTTTTAACCATGATGGCCAGAATGAAATGGACGCATCGATCATGGAAGGAAAAGAGTTGATGGCCGGGGCTATTGGAGGAGTTCGCACCATCAAGCATCCCATTTTAGCTGCCCGGGCAGTGATGGAAAAATCTGAGCATGTTATGTTGGTAGGGCAGGGAGCGGAGACCTTCGCCAAAGAGCAGGGACTGGAGATCGTCGATCCCTCTTATTTTTATACACAGCAGCGGTGGGATGCCTTACAAAATGTCCTTAAATCAGATCCTGATAGATCCGAACTTGATCACAGCGATCGCAAGCATGGTACGGTGGGTGCGGTGGCGTTAGACCGGCATGGCAATTTGGCCGCAGCGACTTCCACCGGAGGAATGACCAATAAGCGCTACAATCGGATTGGAGACTCACCGATCATTGGCGCCGGAACCTATGCTGATAATGGTACTTGTGCGGTCTCCTGCACGGGCCATGGAGAGTATTTCATTCGATATGCGGTGGCGCACTCCCTGGCTGCTCAAATGGAATACGGTCATAAATCATTGAAGGAAGCAGGAGACCATATTATACATGATGTGTTGGTTAAAGCCGGAGGAACCGGTGGTCTGATCTCAGTCGACAAGGATGGTAATGTATATTTGCCATTTAACACCGAAGGTATGTACCGTGGGTTCACCAAACCGGGAATGCGCGAGGTTAAGATCTACAAGGAATAAAGTCAATTCGTTGTCAAGTATCAAATTTTATGCAGCTAAGCATCATTATTCCAACGCTGAATGAGGAACACAATATCGTCAGGTTATTAAAACACTTGAGTAGAGCCCCGAAGATCCATGAGGCAGAAATCATCATCTGTGACGGTCAAAGTGAAGACCAGACCAGAGAGGTCGTTGGGCACTGGAAGGTAAAGGTGGTAAACTGCGAAAGGGGGAGGGCAAAACAAATGAACGCGGGTGTTGAACGGGCCAGTTCCGGAATCTTATATTTTGTACATGCCGATACGCTGCCACCACTTTCTTTTATGGAGGATATTCAGCAGGCCCTGGATGGAGGATATGATCTGGGTTCCTATCGTTTTCGATTTGACAGCGATAAGAAGTTGCTAAAGATCAATAATTATTTTACCCGTTTTAATAAGATGTGGACCAGGGGTGGAGATCAAAGTTTATTCATACGTAAGGATACTTTTCAGGCGCTGGGGGGGTATCAGGAAGAATATGTAATTATGGAAGAATATGACCTGCTTCAACGGGCTAAGACCGCCGCACTTAATTTTAAGATCATGCCCAAAGATATTGTGGTGTCAGCCCGCAAATATGATGAGAATGGTTATTTGAAAGTACAGTTTGCCAACCTGGTGGTCTTTAATATGTTTCGCCTGGGCTGCCGGCCACAACGCATCCTTAATATGTACCGCCGGCTGATTGACTACCGGTCGTGAATTTTTTCCATTAGTTAGGACAGGGATCTACTTTGGTGAAAACCGGATCTCCGCCATTGGATACAGTAAGGCGCCAACAACTCTGGTCTTGACTCCTCATGATTACTCCACCTTCAATGTCTTCCAGATAGATGTCTCCCCCTTTAACTTGTACTTTGGAAACAGGGTCCGGTACTCCTATACCTAGGTTTCCGTCTTTATCTAGAATCATCTTCTGATGTTGATCAATTGGGAAACCACCTAGTAGAAACCGCATATCGGCATCAGATGATTCGGTACGGAAAATGATTCGTTTGGCGTTGTTGGAAATGGTGAAATACCCGCCATAGTTGTCTACTCCAGTATAGGATAA
>JAGQWV010000787.1 GCA_020437045.1 Saprospiraceae bacterium
TTTAAATATCTTTTTGCGATCTCCTTCGTTGCAAAGTCTCGCTGTAGCTACGGCTACATCTGCGTTTTGCGCCTCGGACCTCATCAAAAATCTTATTAAAATAATTCAACATAACCCATGCGAACATCTACAGGTATCGAATTAATAAAATATCAATGCATGACACTGGGCATATCTAAATCCATTTGTATCTTGAAGTGCTGGTTTCGAAGGGGGCCGATACAACATCTCCACCTTCTGAATTTTTAAATGATGCTCATGAATCTAAAAACTGTTTGTCTTTTCAACCTGCTCCTTTGGTTTAACCAATTTTCACTTTCGGCCCAAGGTGATTTTTTTGTCGAAGGCTACACGGATGAATTAAGTTATTTGCCAGGTGAAAGTGTCCAGTTTCACCTGTCTTCTTCTGAACCCGAAATTTCGATGAAAATTGTCAGGCTTGGAATGCAAGATGTAGAAAAATGGATGTCTGACTCCATCAAAACAGGTAATTATCCAATACCAGAAAATGCCTCCACGCACGGATGTCAATGGCCCGTCAGCTTCTCCCTGGAAATCCCCTCCGACTGGAAATCAGGATATTATGAGGTGCGGCTCAAAGCATCGGATAGGGGTGGCAAATTTATTCAACGCAATAAAAGGAGCGCAGAAGCCACCATTTTTTTTGTGGTCCGAAATCCAAACCCGGGCAATGACACCAAAATTCTTTTACAACTGGCAACGAATACATACAATGCATACAATAATTGGGGCGGGTCCAGTCTATATGGTTTCCACGGGCGTGCCAATCTCCAGGGGCACCGGGTCTCCTTTGAGCGACCGGGTAATTCCTTATTCTATCGATGGGAATATGATTTCATCAAATGGGCAGAAAAAGAAAATATTCCTCTGGATTACGCCGTAAATCTGGATTTAGAGTTTCATCCGGAGATTTTAGATCACTATAATTTGGTGCTCAGTGTTGGACATGATGAATATTGGTCCTCCCTTATGCGGGATCACTTGGAAAACTTTATCACTAAAGGTGGAAACGTTGCTTTCCTTAGCGGCAATAGCGTCTGCTGGCAGGTCAGGTCTGAAGACGGTGGTAAAGCCCTTACCTCCTGGAAACAATGGTATAATATGGACCCCGTTTTTCAAACCCAAAAATATGATACCCTATCTACCCTTTGGAGTCATCATTTGATTGGAAGACCTGAAAACGAATTGACAGGAGTTGGATTTTTGTTTGGTGGCTACCACAAAAGCCATGGTCAATTTATGGATGGTTCGGGTGCTTATACCGTGCACAGACCATCACATTGGATTCTCAATGGTACCGGATTGACAAAAGACGAAGAGTTTGGTGGTAAAAACACCATCGTAGGGTACGAATGCGATGGATGTGAAATGACCTGGGTCAATGGATTGCCGGAACCGACACACCGCGACGGTACACCAGAAAATTTTGTCATCGTCGCCACCGCACCGGCCCGTTGGCACCCGGACGATGCCGAATGGTACGATGAATGGGAAAAAGGACGAACAGGAGCAGCCGTGATTGGCACTTATACCCGGGGTGGTACGGTAGTCACCGTGGGAAGTACCGATTGGGCTCATGGACTGAAAGGGGATGATCCAGTGGTAGAAAAAATCACTCGCAATATCATTGATCGGCTGAGCAATTAATTTATCCCCGGTCTGACGGCCTTCTTTCGCTTGGTTTTCTGGAGATCATCAATCCAACTCAAGGGCCTGTTTTACAATTTCAAAGTCCAGATTAGAAAACAGCTCCGGATTTTTCATTTCCAGATTTTTCAGTGTACTAAAATCATTTTTCTGATACGCATCCAGATAATCCTGAATTAATCCTCTCCTGCCTTTTTGAGCGGAATTTGCGATCTCCAAAGATCGGCCATTGCGCTTAGCCAATTTTATATTGAGTAAATCATTTATATTATTTCCGACCTCATCACCTTCCTTATATTTCTCTACCGCTTCGAAATGAGATTTAGCCATCTCCGGTTTCTTTAATTTAAGATAGGCGTACCCAAGAAGGTATTCCGACACCCGAAGATCAGGACTATAGGGTTTTCCGACACCAAGATTCTCAGGCCATTTCTGTGCATTATTCAGCAGATCAACCGCTTTCATGTATTCCTTCGCCTTTAGAAAGTCAATGCTGGCTGCCAGATTCGCCTGCTCCCATAACTTATGCCCCAGCGATGCACCTTCGAAAGGCAATACCTGCACCCCATCCAAAATATCAACTGCCGCCAGATATTGCTTGTTTTCGATCAACGCATTGGCATACAGCATTTCGATTACATAGCTGTCAGGCATTCGGTCGTATGCCTCTTTCGCACCAACCAGGAATTTTTCCTTCATTCCTTCTTTTTCATAATAGGTCAGTAGATCATCCCAGGCTCTCCAATTACTTTTATCTATTTGGAGAGCAAATTCCAGATCTTTCATTCCGTCCTCACCAAGTTCTTGCTTTAATACGGCACGAGCCTGGTACATCGGAGCAAAATGTTCGGTTTCTTCAAATTGATTCAGGATCTGCAGCGCTTGCTCCTTATGTCCCAGACCCCACTCATCTAATGCCAGATAATACTTTATCTTCCAGTCATTATTTCTTTCCGAGGCCCATTCCAGCGCTTTTAAAGTCTCCACCCGGTAAGGGAAGACAAATGCAGCCGGAGCATCAGCGATCTTCATAAGGTTATGATCCGGATTATCACCGAGATAGGCGAGCCAAAGGTTTACCATGGGATGTTCCGGTGCCAACTTCAGGACCTGTAGCGCATCATCATTCCTCCCCAAATTATAATAATTGATAGCCAGTTCCAGAAAAGTCTGATATCTAAATTCACGGCGGTTACTTTCAAGATAAGCATCCTTGTCTCCCTGCATTTTGCTAATCAGATATTGCTCCATTTTAGCAAAATGGTTCAATGGATCGATCGCTCTGATGGCACTGATCTGACGAATTGCCGCCATTTGATTTCCTGACAATCGGCTGGCTATCGTACTCACAACCCTCGCCTGCATATGAAAACGATTGTAGTCCAGAGCGTTTCTGGCATAACGGCTGGCATTATCCAGTTCATTATTTTTCAGGAATATCTCTCCCATACAAGCATATGCATCCGCTCGATACTGTAATGATCGGGCTGCCCATCCAAAACATTCCAGCGCATTGATCCGGTCGTCCAGGGCCCGGTAAATTTTACCCGCGACAAAATTCGCTTCTGCATCATAAGTATCCAGACTGATCGCCCTTTTAATGATAGTAAGAGCTTCTGATGGTTCATTTCTTCTGAGCTTGATGTCTGCAAGATTATTTAAAGCCAACAGATAATCCGGATCAAGATCCAGGCAGGATTCAAACAGGGACTCTGCTTTATCATAGTTGCGAAACTCCAACTCCTCCCTGCCTTCACGATATAAATCACTGACCGTCGGCTTTTCCCTGTCTTCACGGGCACTAAAATCCCGATCCAGATCGAGCGCATCCATCTTGCTAGAGTAGTGAAGATCCATGCCTTTCACTTCAATCTCAAAGTCTTTCTCTGGTTTTTTGATACTGATTTTTTTAACGCCCATCGGTATCAGTTCAAGATCTGCTGTATATACTTCACTTGCTCCGGAGGTCACCACTAATTTGCCTTTCGATGCTTCCAGCGCATTTATCCCGATCTCCAGTTGATCATCAACCTCACTGACATGCATCACACCATGCGGTGATACATCGGAGAGCCCTCCGATTTCTTTGACCGGAAACCAAATTTCCCGCCATAAGTCTGCCCTTCCGGGTTCGAAATCTGCCTGGGTAATGGGTGTATTAACTCTGCCCGGAGAAAACTGATTAAATAATCTTCCCGCTTGAAATTCAATATATTGTCCATCGGTATCCGTCAATAAGTCCTCCCAGATACCACCGGCCCTGGACAAAGCCCAAAGCCATAATTTTTGCCCCGGCATTTCATCATAAGGAGCCCAGTGACCAAAGCCAAAATCCCGATTATGATAGTAGCCACCAAAAAAGTCATTGTAGGTTCCAACCACATGAT
>JAGQWV010000788.1 GCA_020437045.1 Saprospiraceae bacterium
AATTATCAAGTTCATCCCGAAAATTATATTTATGCTATGGAAGGTCACAGCTTTGAGACACCTGCTTTAAGTGAGCTTTCGAATAGCCCGGATGGGGCGGGAGGATTTAATAAAAATTTAAGTCCTCAGTTGGCAAATCATTTTGAGCTTGGATACAAAAGAATCCTTGGTAAATGGTTTATTCAGCTTACGGGATTTCATATTGATTTGAAGAACGAATTACTTCCTTATGAATTAGAGGGTTTTCCCGGCCGTACATTTTACCGGAATGCTGGAAAGTCTCGCCGGAATGGATTGGAACTTGCCGTGAATGGAAAATTGGTGACCAATCTTCGCTTGCTGGCATCTTACACTTATTCGGACTTTCAGTTTGAGGAATACGATGCTGATGGAGAGGATTTAAAAGGAAACTTCGTCAGTGGTATCCCCAAGCAATTTGGGAATCTTGGCCTTTTTTATGAAAAAAAACATGGTGCTTTTGTCGGATTGGATTATGCCGTCACCGGAGAGATGTTTGCCGATGATAAAAATACGGTGGTCACTGATGCTTATGGTCTTGTACATCTTCGCGGCGGTTGGAATTTTGTTTTTAACCAAACTGAATTAAAGGTGCATGCAGGAGTGCGTAATCTGACTAACAGAGCTTATTTCGATAATTTGAGAATAAATGCTTTTGGAGGTCGATATTATGAGCCAGCGCCAGGCAGGAACTATTTTGGCGGATTTACGCTCATATTTTGAGATATACCGTAATGGAAATAATTACAGAATTTTGAACTGTTAATATTATGATGTTGATTTTTGACTTCGGAAGATCCTCTGTCAATTAATCGTTAATCGTCGAAAGGAAGAATTGAAATGACTGAATGTCATCAATATGAAAAGTATAGCCGTCGCGATTTTCTCGGCCGGACAACACTGGGTCTCGGTGCGCTGGGACTTTCGAGTTTATTGACTCCGATTAGTGCCCAGCAGGATGGGGCAAGGGAAACACTCGGTCGGCAGCTTCCAGCGAAAGTAAAGCGGGTCGTTTATCTCTTTCAGAGTGGGGCTCCTTCCCAAATTGATCTGTTTGATTACAAGCCGGTTTTGGAAAAAATGCATGGTCAGAATCTACCTGATTCTGTGAGGAAAGGTCAACGATTGACAGGGATGTCAGCAGGCCAAAATCAATTGCCGGTAGTCAATTCTCCATACTTGTTTAAACAGCATGGAAGCAGTGGTGCATGGGTAAGCGAATTAATGCCGTACACCGCCAAAATCGCAGATGAACTCTGTTTCGTCAAGTCTATGTACACCGAAGCCATCAATCATGATCCTGCAGTGACTTTTATCCAGACCGGTTCACAACTCCCTGGTAGACCGAGCATGGGTTCCTGGATAAGTTATGGATTGGGCAGTGAGAATGAAAACCTGCCAACTTTTTGTGTACTGCTTTCGCAAGGACTGGGTGGTGGTGGACAACCCTTGTACAACCGATTGTGGGGGAGTGGTTTTTTACCATCTCATTATCAGGGAGTTCAATTTCGCGCTGGCGAAAATGCTATCTTATATTTAGGTAATCCGGAAGGTTTGAGCAGAGCCGCCCGTAAAAATCAGGTAGACTATATTCGGGAATTGGAGCAAGCCAATATTGCTGCATATGAAGATCCAAGACTGCATTCGAAGATAAGTCAATATGAGATGGCGTTTAGAATGCAGACTTCCGTTCCAGGTGCTCTGGATATCAGTGATGAACCTGATTATATTTATGACCTCTATGGACCAGATAGCCGTCAACCAGGTACTTTTGCAGCTAATTGCCTTTTAGCCCGGAAACTCATTGAAAAGGATGTCCGATTTATCCAATTATATCATCGTGGTTGGGATCACCATAATCATTTACCCAGACAAATTCCGCTGCTCTCCCGGCAGACAGATCAGGCTTCAGCTGCCTTGGTAGCCGACCTCAAACAAAGGGGATTGTTGGAGGATACCCTGGTGGTGTGGGGAGGTGAATTTGGTCGCACTGTCTATTCTCAGGGTCAATTGACCGATACTGACTTTGGAAGAGATCATCACCCCCGGTGCTTTACCATCTGGATGGCCGGAGGAGGCATTCGAAATGGACTTTCTTATGGAGAGACAGATGATTTTAGTTACAATATCGTGGATAAGGGAGTTCACGTTCATGATTTCCAAGCGACTCTCCTGCATTTACTGGGTGTGGACCATGAAAAACTAACCTATAAATATCAGGGTAGGAGATTTCGATTGACCGATGTACATGGTCATGTTGTTCATGATCTACTAACCTGATCGCGGTTATGAGAAGGTTTCCTGTCATATTATCGATTGTAGTTGTCATTTCGTTGGTGGCTTGCCTGGACCGCGATGATAGTATTTATTCTGATTCAGATAGAGTAAGTTATAATTATGATATCCGTCCCTTAATCAGTGATCGATGTTTTAGTTGTCATGGTCCGGATGAGAAAGCTCGTAAAGCTGATTTGCGTCTAGATACAGGGGAAGAGATTTTTAAGATTATCAATGGGGATGGAGAACATATATTGGTAAGAGGAAAACCTTCGAAGAGCGACCTATGGAAACGTATTTCCACGGATGATCCGGAGTTGCTCATGCCACCACTTGAAAGCCACTTGTCACTTAACGATACCGAAAAAGAACTGGTTCGTAAATGGATTCAAGAGGGAGCAGAAATTGAAGCACACTGGGCGTTTCAACCGGTCAAAAACACATTACCACATGACGTAAGTAAGGAAGGTCTTGAATCGATCGATCTTTTTGTGAAGGATAAATTGAGGAAGCATGGTCTTGACTTTAATATACCGGCAGATCCACACATTCTATTGAGACGGATATTCTTTGATTTGACTGGAATTGGTCCAACCGCAGAACAAGTACGCAGTTATGATAGGGATCGGCGTGAGAATGCCCTGGAGGTACTGGTCGATAGTTTGTTTACTACCACTGCTTATGCGGAGCGGATGACGGTCGACTGGCTTGATGTAGCCCGCTACGCCGACTCACAAGGTATGCACTCAGATGGGTGGCGTTCTATGTATCCTTGGCGGGATTGGGTCATTCGGGCTTTCAAAAAGAATATGCCTTATGACCAATTTGTCATGGAACAGTTGGCTGGAGATCTAATGCCAAATCCATCCCAGGATCAACTAATTGCCACCGGATTCAACCGGAATCATGAGACGACCGCTGAGGGAGGGGTGGTGGATGAAGAATTTAGAAAGGAATACGCACACGATCGGGTTAAGACTACCGGTACCGCTTTTCTCGGACTCACTATGGAATGTGCCAGATGTCATGATCATAAATACGATCCGATTAGTCAGAAAGAATATTATCAATTTTTTGGTTTTTTCAACCAGGTGGATGAAGTGGGGCTTACTGGCGATGATGGTAATTCTGGTCCTAATCTCTTGATTCCCGGTTATCAGGATCAGCAAGCCATTGATAGCATATCGGATCTAATCCTGGAAATCGAATCCATGATCGCTACGAACCATACAAAAGCAGTTAGTCAAGTTGTAAGGGAAGATCCTTTGAAAACAGTAATGCAGGGTCGAGAAATATATCTAGCATGTGATAAAATTCAAAATAATTTGCTGGACGGTCAGCAAAATGCTCAGGTGTCCGGCGGGGCAGAGATTGTGAAAACATCAAGGGGCAGGGTTGTGCACTTCAACGAAGAATATGAATATATCACGGTAAAGGACGTGGGACTTTTCGATCAATACCAACCATTTTCAGCTGCTTTATGGGTAAATGTCGAAGAGAAAAGAGCATCACAGACCATGATTGGTAACAGTGGACAGAAAGGAGTATTCTGGCGAGGCTGGGATTTTAGACTCGATTCACTGAATCGCCCGATGCTGAGGTTAATTAACGCCCTCCCCCATGACGCGATGATCGTCCGTTTGGACACCAGTATCGGAACCGGTATCTGGACGCATCTGGCATTTACCTATGATGGATCCGGTCTGGCTTCAGGATGCAGAATATTTGTGAACGGTACGGAAGCTCCATTGATAATAGTTCGCGATAAGCTACAGCGGACCATTTATCCCATGTCCTTTGATAAACAACCATCCAGAACACCGTTACGCATCGGTAAAAGTTATCGGGCTTTTACCGGAGAATATGGTATTTACCAGGGGATGATGGATAACATCTCGGTATATAACAGGAAGCTAAGCACACTGGAAGTTTTGGCGCTTTCGGAGAAATTGGAACCAGAAGCAATGCACCATTCAGATCTGCAGAACGAACTATACCAGAACCTTCATCCCGACCCACTGCAAAACCAATTGCAGGTGTTGAGAAAAGAGAGAATGGTATTATATAACCGGGCTGAAGAAGTAATGATTATGCAGGATCAACTACAACCAGATCCGACTTTTGTCTTGCTTCGGGGTAACTATAATCAACGGGGTGAGAATGTAACTCCAGCCACTCCCAAAGTAGTTTTTCCCTTTTCGGATACGCTCTCCAAAAATCGCTTGGGACTGGCCCAATGGATTGTTTCACCAGATAATCCACTGACGGCAAGAGTGTATGTGAATCGAATTTGGCAACAGTTTTTTGGAAGAGGAATTGTCACAACTGCACACGATTTTGGAGTGCAAGGGAGCTTACCTACTCATCCAGAGCTTCTTGATTTTCTGGCCTTTGAGTTTGTACAGGAAGGCTGGGATATTCGAGCCTTAATTAAAAAGATTATCTTGTCCAAAACCTACCAGCAGTCTTCAACCGTATCGAAGGATAAATGGAGTAAAGACCCCGAAAATCGATGGCTTTCCCGTGGACCTAGTTTTCGATTGACAGCGGAGATGGTTCGTGATCAAGCGCTGTCGGCATCCTATTTACTGGATACGACTTCAGGCGGTCCCAGTGTTAAACCATGGCAACCTGAAGGTCTTTGGAAGGAAAAAACAAGCAGTACTCATCTTCTGCGTGCATATGTGCCTGACACGGGGACTCAACGTTATCGGCGTAGTCTGTATACTTTTGTGCGTCGAACATCGATGCATCCGATGATGGAAATATTTGACGCACCTACCAGGAGCGTTTGTACCGTAAAACGACAATCGACGGAATCTCCACAACAAGCTTTAGTTTTATTAAACGATCCGGAATTTGTCGAAGCCTGCCGCACTTTAGCAGATCATCTGCTATCAAATAGCAAAGATCCTGTGCAACGAATTAAATTGGCTTATGTGCGCCTCTGTAATAAAGAAATTGATCAATTTAAATTAGATAAATTGCTTCAATTTTATCGCGAGGAAAAAGAACGTTTCAGAGGTGATCAATCAGGGGCTGAAGCCTATGTAAGTGTTGGTCAGTATGCTCCTGTTTCCGATGATGTTGTCGATCTCGCGGCAACTACACTGATGGTAAATACAATTATAAATCTGGATGATTTTTATTTTAAACGATAGCTATTCTAATCTAAAAAATATGTTGCTAAAGACATTTTGTAAAAATAGTATGCCTGTTTTTTTGAGCATTTTTATTTCACAAACTCTAATGGCTCAATTAACTATTGAAAAAATAATGATGGGACCAGAATTTGTTGGTCATTTACCACAGCAGGCAAGATGGAATGATAACAGTGATAAAATTTATTTTGAATGGGATCAGGATTCGGTTCCGGGGGAAGAATCATTTCAATATTCTCTGCAAGATCTGAAATTGGAGCGAATGGATATCGAAGAGATAAAGGATGTGCCTCCATCAAGTGGTATTTACAGTAATGATTTCAAACAAAAACTTTACAGTAAAAACGGTGACCTTTTTTTATATGAAAATCATCAAGAGT
>JAGQWV010000789.1 GCA_020437045.1 Saprospiraceae bacterium
AATGCATGCAGGGCGAAACTGACTTTAAAGAGGTTCAGGTATTGCCGGACAAGACGGTGCAGTTTTATTATTCCCTGTTAGATTCCCGTGATTCGGAATTACCCTTACTCGACCATGAATTGATTGACAAGAAATTGGAAAAACTGGTGCTTTCGCCCACTTCCCTGAATCAGTTCTTAGCGTGTCCAAGGTCGTTTTATTTCGAATCCATTTTGGGCGTTCCCTTGTCCAATAATCAATATCTGGGCTTTGGCAATGCGGTACATGATGCGTTACACCTTTTTCTAAATAAATTGAAAAATGGCCTGGAAGCCAATCCGGAAACAATTAAAGAACTCTTTGAAATTTCGATACAAAAATTCCGGTCTTTTTTCACTCCCAAGCAATTCGAGAATTATCTGGCACATGGATTAGATATTTTACCCCGGTATGTAGAAGATAAATTGCCACTCTGGAGGGAGGCGGATATGCTTTTGGCAGAAAAAGGGATCGATCATGTAATTCACAAAGATGTACCGATTACCGGACGGTTGGATCTGATGTTAAGAGGGAAAGACGGACGGTTGCGGGTGATAGATTTTAAAACAGGTAATGTGGACAATACCGTACAATTGAATAAGAAATTGAAACCGGCAAAAGATTATTCCGACATTGGTGGAGACTACTGGCGCCAAGTGGTTTTTTATCAGATTCTCCTGGCGGAGCGAAAGGATGCAAATGGACATATGGATGAAGGAATTATGAGTTTTGTAGAGTATGATAAATATGGCCAATTTGTCGACCGACAATTTCTGGTTAATTATGGAGAGGTAGAAATAGTTTCTGACCAATTGGTCGACTCCTATCAAAAAATGAAAAATCATGAATTTGATGTCGACTGTAATCGGCCGGAATGTACCTGGTGCTCATTTATAAAAAATGACTATGTACTACCCGCAGAATCTATCAGAGAAAGTGAAGAAGAAAATGAAGACCGATATTTGTCTTTTGGAGAAGATACCATCCAATTGCATTTTGACTTCTAGCTTGCTTTCTATCAGACAATAGTCAAATTTCTGATAACTTTAGAGCTCCTTATTTTCAACAATCATTCACCATGAAAAAGCTTTTTCTTTCTATTCTTTCCATCACTACATTGTTTATTTCAGTACAGTCGCAAAACAAGATTGATCTGGAAAAATTGCAGCACAATGCAGGTTTTGTAGACTTCTACTGGGATGAAGAAGGTGGAAAGGTCTACCTGGATATTCAGGACTTTGATCACGAATTTCTATACAATAGTGGCCTTTCAGCTGGAGTAGGCTCTAACGACATTGGTCTTGACCGGGGTCAATTAGGCCAGGAATATGTGGTCACTTTTTCGAAAGTTGGCGATAAGATCTTGCTAATCGCCAAGAATCTTGATTATCGGGCAGATAGTGATAACCAGCTTGAACGGAGGGCAGTCGAAGAAGCATTTGCCCAATCGGTGTTGTGGGGGTTTACCATTTTGCAGAAGACATCAAGTGGCTATCTTGTTGATGCTACAAAATTTATAGTGCGGGATGCTCATGGTGTTAGTGAAAGATTAGCTAGCTCAAACCAGGGTAATTTTAGTCTGGATGAATCTAGAAGTGCTATCTATTTGCCCAGGACGAAAAACTTTCCTAAGAATTCGGAAT
Source organism: Saprospiraceae bacterium (assembly GCA_020437045.1). GTDB lineage: Bacteria > Bacteroidota > Bacteroidia > Chitinophagales > Saprospiraceae > JABDMH01. The sequence continues at coordinate 1,662 of JAGQWV010000789.1, forward strand.
TTGAAGCAACCATTACCTTAAAGGGACTGGCTAAAGGGGCCTGGGTCAGATCTGTAGTACCGGATCCGGATGTTGTGACGGTCAGACAACACCATTCATTTATAGAATTGCCTGACGCTGCTTATAAACCAAGAATGTTTGACCCCCGTTGTGGTTATTATCCTTTGCAATATTTTGATTACGCCACCGCTATAAATCAGCCTATCGAAAAACGGTTTATCCAAAGACATAGATTGGAAAAGAAAAATCCCAATGCTGCAGTGAGCGAACCGGTAGAACCGATCATCTATTATATGGATTCGGGGGCTCCAGAACCCGTAAAATCTGCTTTAATGGAGGGGGCATCGTGGTGGAATCAGGCTTTTGAGGCAGCGGGTTATAAAAATGCATTTCAGGTAAAAGTAATGCCACCGGATGCTGATCCTATGGATGTACGCTACAACCTGATTCAGTGGGTGCATAGGTCTACCCGGGGATGGTCCTACGGCTCTTCAGTCGTTGATCCCCGTACTGGTGAAATTATAAAGGGTCATGTCTCTCTGGGTTCTTTGCGGGTGCGTCAGGATTATTTGATTGCTCAGGGCCTTGATGCGGTATTTAAGGATGGTAAATCAGATGAGCCACTGGTCAATCTTGCTCTGGCTCGCCTGCGACAATTGGCAGCACATGAAGTTGGTCATACCCTCGGACTGGCTCATAATTTTTCTGCATCTACCAATGATCGTTCGTCGGTGATGGATTATCCCCATCCGTACGTAAATATCGATGAACAGGGTAATACGGATTTCAGTGATGCCTATGATGTAAACATTGGTGAATGGGATCTTCGAACTATCCTTTATGGATATCAGGATTTTCCGGATGAGGTGGATGAAGGGAAAGCCCTCAAAAATATCCTTCAGGAAAATAACGAAATGGCCTTACGCTATATCTCCGACCAGGATGCCCGACCTGTGTACGGTGCCAATCCCTATGGTCATTTATGGGATGGTGGAAGTTCCCCGGTGGCTGAGCTGGATAGGATTCTCACCCTAAGAAGTAGAGCTTTGCAAAAGTTTGGAAGGGACAATATCGCCGATGGAACGCCGATGGCCACGTTGGAAAAAGTGCTGGTGCCTCTCTATTTGGGTCATCGATATCAAGTGGAAGCCGTTTCTAAAATTATTGGTGGAGTAGATTATCATTATGCGGTAAAAGGCGAGCAACAAGAAGAAACGAAGATGATAGATCCCACCATGCAAAAAGAGGCAATCGATGGTCTGATCAGGACCTTAGACCCGGAAATACTGGCTTTGCCAGAGTCCATTATAAATCTTATTCCTCCAGTCCCAATCGGTTATCGTCGTGATCGGGAATCCTTTAAAATACGCACTGGACTGACATTCGATCCTATCGGAGCCGCTGAATCTGCTGCGACCTGGACGCTGGATCTCATGTTTAATCCTCAGCGTGTGAGCCGGATATTGGAGCAACATGCGAGAGATGGGCGACATATTTCCGTTGAAGATTACATTGATCAAGTTGCTTCGGCTACGCATGATTATCTGAACTCGAGTGAAGGATTGGAAAAAGCTATTGCTGAGGTAGTGGAGCTAAAATTTGTGGAGAATCTCATTCGGCTAGCCGCCGATGATTCAGCACACCATCAGGTTTCGGGAGCAGCCAGAGCCAAGCTAATGACATATCAGGATCATCAGCAAGGAGCAGTATCGGGGCATATGCAAGCGGTGAAGGCGGTCATCAAACAATTTATCGATGACCCTGAAGGATTCAAACCAGCTCCTGAGTTAGATCTTCCGGATGGATCTCCGATAGGATGTACCATTTCATTCTAAACAAATCGCTCTTTTAGATCAGGGGTTGGAATCATGCAGATAGCCCGTTTGCCAAATATCAGATAACGGGATTTAGCTAACAGACGATAGATTGGATCGCGTATAAAGGTAGGTATGAACTGTAAATTTTGGAGGTGTCGATAGGGACTCTTCAGGTATCCGGCAACCTTAAGCGCCGCCGTCGAACGGATGTACACCCGGCCTTGGTCGTAAAGCACCAGCGAGTCCGTATCTTTGGGAAGTTTCTCCATGATTTTCCAGCCGGCTTCACTCTGTAGTGGCGAAAAAAGTAATACCGGACCATCTTCATGCTTTAGTATAAATTGTACCGTACTGTTACAGAGATTACATACACCATCGAAAAACAGAATTGGTCTTTCTTGTACTTTTTGGTGCATTTCCAGCATTCTTTGAGATTATTAAACAAACATGGATTCATAAAGTTGGCCAATGTCTCCAACGGGCACCAGCTCAATTTGTTTGGGCTGAAAGTCAAGACTTTTAGCATGATATTTAGAGAGGTAAATTTTATTGAATCCCAATCTTTCTGCTTCCAATATACGCTGCTCCAGCCGGGTGACAGAACGAATTTCACCAGAGAGGCCAACCTCGCCGGCAAAGCAGGTTGTCATCGGTATAACCACATCATCCAGGGAAGAAATAAGGGCACACAGTACACAAAGGTCAATGGCAGGATCGGTGACTTTGATACCACCAGCGATGTTAAGAAAGACATCTGATTGTCCAAAGAATAAACCGCAACGCTTTTCCAGGACGGCTAGCAGCATATGCAGCCGGCGCAGATCAAAACCTGTGGTAGATCGTTGCGGTGTGCCAAATACGGCATTGCTCACTAAAGCTTGTGCTTCGATAAGGATCGGTCGTTGACCCTCCAAGGTGGCACCTACCGCATTTCCACTGTTGCGATGATCTCCCTGATTCAGGAGCATCTTTGAAGGATTGGAGACGGGCATCAATCCGCCCTGATGCATTTCATAGATTCCCAGCTCATCCGTAGAACCAAATCGATTCTTATGAGTGCGTAACAGCCTGAAAACATGATTTCGATCACCTTCAAACTGGAGTACTGTATCGACAATATGTTCGAGTACTTTAGGCCCGGCAATAGATCCTTCTTTAGTGATATGACCGATGATGATAACTGGAGTGTTTGTTTCCTTAGCCAAACGTTGAAGTATAGTTGT
>JAGQWV010000790.1 GCA_020437045.1 Saprospiraceae bacterium
CTGCATAGTCCGTTAGATTTGAATATTTTGGAAATTCTGGAAAATGAATACCACTATTTCTCGAATATTCCCCAGGGCGTAGGTCTGGGTAGTTCTGCCGCTCTATCCGCATCGATCTATGATCTAAGTACAAACTCATCCCACCTGTCCCTTACAGATAAAAAAGATGACCTGGCACAAATCGAATCTTTTTTTCATGGCAAGAGTTCTGGATTTGATCCCCTCGTTTCTTTGGAAGGATCCGCCCTGATTCAATCTTCACTGGGTATATCCAGGCTCAATACTCTTTCAACATCGCCACTGGATATTTATCTGCTTTATACAGGTATCCAACGCGATGCTCATCTCCTGATCGAAGCGTTTCAAAAAAGAAACACCGATTTATCTTTTAAGGAAAAAATGAATACCCTGGCCATATTGTCCAGTGATAATATAGAATCATTTAGTAAAGGAAATTCAAATCTCACTGATTTACTTGCAATTTCAAAATTGCAATATGATTGTCTGGATTTCCTGATTATTCCGGAAATAAAAAAAATATGGGAAAACAGTTTTAAGAAGGCTGATTATGCAATAAAATTGTGTGGTGCCGGTGGAGGTGGTTGTTATTTGTTATTTACCGAAAAAGAAAAATTACCGGAAGACATCCAATGCTGTCAACTTGAAAAATTAGACTTGTAATCAAACTGTCTTATAGCAATCCATTATAAATGCCGGAGGCAGATTTAACATATGAAAGATAATCCGCACCGCGGTCGAAAATGTTTTTATACATATCTTTTTCCAATAAAGTATAATGGATTTGTAAATAATGCCGGAAGGCTTTAATGACCGGTGACAACTTTCCTACAATTTCCTTTGAAATATCATCTGGTAGCACCACAAAAGGCAGCGCAGAAAATACGGTATCTATTTCGGCAAATCCACTGGCAGCAAGATGTGCTTCCAGTTTTTCAGCCGAGTGTCATCAATTACCTGGAGCCGGGAATCCTTGACCACTCTAGGTTTTTCACAAAAATTGGCATTGATGCAAATAATGTGGCATCAGATGGAATCATTTCCAGGATATGTTTGGTGACGACACCATTTCCCGTGTCCAATTCCACAATATATTTTGAATTACTTAAACCAGAAAGACTGACTACTTTTGGCACAGAGCATCTACGAACTTGGTGTAATTGTGCCTATGGTTTTAGATTCCTAATTCCTTCTTTGGGAAATTGGATAGTATCCTTCATGCAAAACTTGATCAATTAATTCAGGTACAACATATAATTTCTCAAATCCGGATACTTTTCCAATAAATTATCTTCCAAACCAAAATTGGACAACCGAATTCCATCAAGATAGGGGATGATTTTAGCATCGGCAAAACCCTGTCGTTTTATTTCTGACAAATGTTGCAATGCCTGATCAAATTGGGTAAATAATCCTGTACAATAAATATAATTATTCGAATCAGGATTTTTTTCTATAATGGAATCCGGATACTTGTTAATTAAATCTCCTTTATACAACTGATCTAGTACCACAAACTCAATACGATAGCTCAGCCCATTAATTTTATCGTAGTATTCGGTCAATCTTTTATCGCGCATAGATTCCATAAATTCCGGAAACTCATATTGTATCCTGACGGGTACCTGCTCGAGATTGTGAATTCTAAAATCTATCCTGCGATTATAAAATCTTCCCGTCTCATTATCCTTTCCATCAAGTTGATTTGCGGCCATAGGATAATTACCGCCTAGTCCTCGTAAATACAGACTACTGGCTTTTATACCTTTCTGTTGCAGATAGGCAGCAATTTGTTCGGTTCGTTTTATAGAAAAAAACAAGTCGAAATTTGATACTGCTGTTTGATCTGAGTGACAAATGATTTCGACCGTAAGATGAGGGTAGGTTTGCAAAAATCCTATTAACTTTTCAAGTTTAGGCTTGTTTTGCGGGGTGACGACCTGATCATCCCGATACAATAAATAAGGGACTTCAAAGATATCCATGGGTAAGTCATTCCCATTTTGGCTACCAGCCATATCTACCAGAGACTCGTTAAAGAGTTGAAAATCCCTAACATCAAAAAATAATGGCGGTATCGAAGGTCTGATATTGGCTATCTGCGGTTGTTTGAAATACGCACTATATATATCATGGCCCCCTAATCCAGATTTCCGGTCACTGGAAAAAATCGCCATGAGACCATCGGAAGAAATCCGGTAGAAGAGATCATTGCCAGCGGAATTCAGCGGTCTTCCAATATTTTGAGATAAATGCCATTGATGCCTGTTTTCATCAAATTTGGATTCAAATACATCAAATCCTCCCATGCTGGTCAGCTGGTTACTGGAAAAATAAATCGTGCGGCCATCTCGACACATATAGGGTGTAACCTCATCAAAGGGTGTATTAATCTGATCTCCCATATTTATGGCAGGACTCCAGACTCCCTCTCTTTTTCTACTAAAGTAGAGATCAAAACCACCGTATCCCTCCTTCCTGGCTGCGGAAAAAAACAAGATGCTATCATTAAAAAAGTGAATGCCTCTGATTTCTTCTCCAGAGACAAAAGGATTATTTTCCCAAAGGATACCTGTACTTTCCTGATCATTCACATTAAATGTGTCTACCCAAAAAGTCTGATCATTCAACTGGTTACCTCTGCTGAAGTAAAGCGCCATACCATTTTGACTAAATCCCTGCAACACTTCGTGTTGAGCGGTATTTAGCCGAGGATTAAGAGGCTCAGCAGTAACCCAGGCTCCATTCTCAATTTGAGTGCCGAACATATCGGTATCCAGTCCCTGTACACTTTCCAACCACTTCCCATCTTCGCTAAAACGGTCCTGAATTCTAAGGCTACGGGTGGAAGAGAAATAAATTCTGCTATTAAAATTAGGACTCTCTATCGGTTGAAAGTCATCGTATCGCGAATTTACTTCTGACCCCATATTCTCCACCAGCACGTCATCGGATATGTAATTAAATCTAAGTCCAGATGCACACCGTTTTACCTCATTAACGACCGATGCAAAACGATCATCTTTTACTGATTCTGCGAGAAATCTTTTGTAATAATGTATGGCTGATGTAAATTGATGGAGCTGATGATAGGTCTCGGCAAACAGAAGTAGGATATCAGGGTCTTCTTTCTTGGATTCATCCTCAATAAAGGTGAGGGTTTGAATAGCTTCTTCACAAAGATTAGACTCAAATTGACTTTGGGCTAACCAATACCAGGCCTCAAAATCCTTCGGTCTCGTAGGGCAATATGACTTTAGTATGTCAACAGCTTCATAATACCTTTTACTCTCTAAATATTGCTCAGCAGTCTTTCGCAAATTGCGATTTTGGCTCCAGAGTTCTGATCTGCAAAAGAAGAGCAGGAATGAAATAATCAGAACGGACCCATATTGATTAAACGGCTTAGAGAACCTCATCATGGTTGAATTGTTCGAGGTAATCTGCCACGCGGCGGAGAAAAGAGCCTCCTAAAAACCCGTCCACCACCCGGTGGTCATAAGACATTGACAGAAACATCATATGCCGCACTGCAATCAGATCGCCATACTTGGTTTCTACTACCGCTGGCTTCTTTTGAATCGCCCCGGTGGCCAGGATAGCCACTTGAGGCTGGTTAATGATCGGTGTACCCATTACATTCCCAAATATGCCAACATTGGTCAAAGTAAAAGTTCCACCATTGATTTCCTGAGGCTTGAGCTCATTCTTTCGAGCCCTATCTGCCAAGTCATTAACTTTCTTGGCTAAACCCACCAAACTGTAGTCATCTGCATCTTTGATCACCGGGACAATCAAATTGCCCGATGGAAGAGCAGTGGCCATGCCGATATTAATATTTTTCCTAACGATAATTTTATTGTCTTCGATAGAAATATTGACCATCGGAAAATCCGCGATCGCTTTTACAACCGCCTGAATAAATATGGGGGTAAAGGTAAGTTTGGTGCCGTGATCTTTCAGAAACGAATTTTTGTTGTTTTCTCTCCATTGCACCAATTCTGTTACATCAGCTTCGACAAAAGAGGTAACATGGGCCGATATACGTTTTGACTGTACCATATGCTCCGCAATGATCTTGCGCATACGGTCCATCTCAATAATTTCATCTTCTCCACTGACGGAGCGGGTAGCCGGCTGCGGTGCCTTTTCGGCCGTCGAAAACTTTGAAACTTCTTCAACTTCAGATGTCTTAGCCGCAGATTGCTTTTGAGGAGATACTTCAAGACGGGAATCGATATAGTTTAATATATCCTTTTTGGTGACTCTTCCCTGAAGACCAGAACCCTCAACTTCATCCAATTGGCCCAACGTCAATCCTTCCTCCTGGGCTATTTTTCGTACCAGAGGTGAATAGAACCGACCATTTGAAACGGGAGGAAATTTTTTACTACTGTTTACGCTATGGAAATGCGGTTCTCCATTAGTAGACATTTCGGGGCTAACTTCAATATCGCTCACTACTACCTCCAGTGGTGATTTTTCGGGTGACGGTACATCAACAAGAGGAGAAGATTCGGTCTTCTCAACGTCAACGGTCTGAATGACCGCCACCGGTTTTCCAACTTCCACGACCTCATCCTCTTCAAACAGCACTTTGACCAGTTTCCCTGATACTGGGGAGGGAATCTCACTATCAACCTTATCGGTGGCAATTTCAAGGATGGTATCATCCACCTCTATCTGGTCACCTTCTTTCTTGTGCCACTTCAAGATGGTTGCTTCCATGATGCTTTCTCCCATTTTGGGCATCACCAACTGAAAATCTGCCATGTCTCCTTTTTATAAATCAAAGCACAAAAGTACGTGAAATTATCGTGCCGTTAAAAACTTTCGCAACAGGTCTAAAGCATAAACGGCTGTGTACTTGATATTTAGAATACGATCTTTTACGAATAAATATTTCTTCACCATTACCTGTTCTTTACTTCCCACGGCCACCCAAACCGTACCTACCGGTTTAGCAGGCGACCCCCCACCCGGACCACTGATCCCAGATACAGCAATAGCGATATCACAACCAAGTACCGGAAGCGCTCCGGCAACCATTTCCCTCACCGTCTCCTCACTAACGGCACCGCACTCTTCTAAAGTCTTTAGCTCTACGCCAAGTATCGATTCTTTTACGTCATTATTATAAGCCACAATGCTTCCTCTGAAATAACGGCTAGCTCCTGCCACGGAAGTGATCAAATGTGCGATATAACCCCCGGTACAACTTTCAGCAGTTCCGAGCATTAGGCCTTTCTGGAGCAGGAGTTTCCCGACACTGGACTCAAGTGTTTCTCCATCGTATCCATATATATATTGACTAATTGCCTCTACGACAGGGGCTACCGCTGATTCCAAGGTGTCTTCCACCTGTGCTTCTTCGCCCGCCTTTCCAACCTTGGACAAACGTAGGCGCACGGCACCATGCGAAGGCAAATAGGCAATGGATACAGGATGACTCTCCAATATTGGTTCTATAACATCTGCCAATTGAGATTCGCCAATCCCGGAAGTATGTATCGTCTTTTGTCGGTAGACCACATCACTTATAGCGGCAACTCTAGGGAGTACTCCGTGCATCATCACATATTTCATTTCATGAGGCACACCAGGCATAGAGCATAGAGATTTACCGTCCTTCTCAAACCACATCCCGGGAGCAGTGCCCATTTCATTGACTATGATCTCTGCTGCGTCAGGAAGATAACATTGCTGCCTGTGGGCCTCTGATATAGGAATATTCCGCTTTACAAAAAGCTTCTCAATTCGATCATAAGTTTGCTGCGAAAAGACCATACCTCCACCAAAATATTCAAGTAAAGCCGTTTTTGTCATATCATCTTTGGTGGGTCCAAGACCTCCCGTCATCAAGATCAGATCAGCATCATGAAATGCCCGATCTAGTGCCGTAAGTATGCTTTTCTTGTCATCACCAGCCGTCATTTTAGATGCTAACAATATGCCAGCTTCAGACAGTTGCGCAGCCATCCAGGCTGCATTGGTATCGACAATCTGACCAATTAGTATTTCATCTCCTATGGTGATAATAGATGCCTTCATTGATAACTTATTTCCTTTAGGTTAAAATGCTTGATTTCCGTCCCGCTTTTGATCACTAATTTTCCCTGCTTATCAACCCGTTCAATGGTACCTGTAAAGATCTCTCCACGATTGTCAGTGAAGGTAGTGGGAATTCCAGCGCGATAGAGAGATCTGGCATATAATTCATTCAGTACCGGGTCACCCGATTTCAATTTTGAATAGTATAGATCAAGTTGATAGAAAAGTTTTTTTCGCAGATCAATCAGATCCACCTGTTGTCCGAGTTCCCTAGCCATAGAAGTCGCATTATTGGTAGCATTACTAAATCCAATTTGATTAACATTCAGCCCAATCCCCACAACCGTCCACTGCAATTTCTTCCCGGATATCCCATTTTGAATGAGAATTCCACAAATCTTACCTTGATCGATGTAGATATCATTTGGCCATTTAATAGCAATCCTGTTCGGGAAATATGAATCTAAAACAGCCAGTACAGCCAGACTAATTGCTTTGTTCAGGGTAAATTGTTCTTCTACGGATAAAAATTGGGGTCGAAGGATAACGGAAAGGAGCAAATTCATACCGGATTCACTTTCCCAATGTGTACCCATTTGACCTCTTCCGGCAGATTGATACTTTGCCGCAATTACGGTACCTTCGGGGGGATTGGCACTTGCGAGCAACTCTATGGCATATTGATTGGTCGAAGGAAGACAATCGAACGCATGCAGAACCTTTCCAACTATAATACTGTTATGATCTGTACTCAATATTTTTAAGTAGATTTGTTTGTTTATTGCAGGCCGTGTGGCTATTATTTCATTTAAAAACGTAATTTGAATTTACATAGGCAGCCCACTTTTAGACCAACCGAAGATCACAATCTAGTCGAAATTATCATAGATGCGATCAGGGACATTAAAGGTAAAAGGATAACTAAACTTGATTTGTCTAAAATTGATGATTCACCTTCTGACTGCTTTATCATCTGCGAAGGTGATTCGAATACCCAAGTAAAAGCTCTCGCGGATAATATCCAAAAGAAAGTCTTGGATGAATCAGGTCTACGGCCAAATCATGTGGAAGGTACTGGAAATGCGAAATGGGTCTTAGTCGATTATTTTTCAACGATAGTACATATTTTCCACCCTGAAACGCGAGCTTTTTATGAACTTGAAGATTTGTGGAGCGATGCTAAGATTACTTATTATGAAAATCTTTAGAAGCTTGAGGTAATATTAAAATGGAGGATCACAACGAAAACAAGAACGACAATAACAATAAACGATTCAATAAATTCAATTCTTTTTGGATTTATGGGCTTATTGCTCTGATACTGTTGGCATCGCAGGTGTTTTTTGATTCCAGCTTTTCAACGAATCAGGATATATCCTTTCGCGATTTTGCCAATTTTGTAGAAAAGGGAGATGTTAAGCGTGTTGAAATAATTAATCAACGATATGCTAATGTCTATATTAAGAGTGACCGTCTGAGCGAGCCCAGGCACGCCAATGCCAATAAAAGTCAGTTTAATTACAACAGCCCCAACTATCAATTTAACATTGGTTCGGTTGAAACTTTTGAATCTAAATTAAAGGAACTGAATGATTCCGTCAGTCCCGAAGATCGGGTCGATGTGACCTATGATGAAAAAATTAATTTCTGGGGTAATCTCCTCGGTTGGCTGTTGCCAATCTTTCTTATCGTGGCAATATGGCTATTTATTATGCGGCGTATGAGCGGAGGAGCCGGAGGACCAGGAGCGCAAATTTTCAATATCGGGAAATCCAAAGCAACACTTTTCGACAATAGTACGCTCAAAGTTAATGTGACTTTTGCCGATGTAGCCGGTCTCGACGAAGCAAAGGAGGAGGTAATGGAAGTCGTAGACTTCTTAAAAAACCCAAAGAAATATCAAGCGTTAGGAGGTAAGATACCGAAAGGAGTTTTACTGGTCGGGCCTCCCGGAACAGGTAAGACTCTGTTGGCCAAAGCGGTAGCCGGGGAAGCGGGTGTTCCGTTCTTCTCTATTTCCGGATCGGATTTCGTCGAAATGTTTGTTGGTGTAGGTGCTTCTCGGGTTCGTGACCTGTTTAGACAGGCCAGAGAAAAAGCCCCCTGTATCATTTTTATAGATGAAATCGATGCCATTGGAAGAGCACGTGGTCGCAACAATATCCCTGGAGGTAATGATGAAAGGGAGAATACGTTAAACCAGTTATTGGTAGAAATGGATGGATTTAGCACCGATAAAGGTGTGATTCTGATGGCCGCAACCAACCGACCCGATGTACTCGACAGTGCTTTGCTACGTCCCGGACGATTTGACCGGCAAATTGGAATTGACCGGCCCGATCTCAAAGGGCGGGAACAGATATTCAGGGTCCATCTTAAGTCCATCAAAATTTCCGATGAGGTAAAACCAGAAATCCTGGCAGAAATGACACCTGGATTTGCTGGAGCTGATATCGCTAATATTTGTAATGAAGCAGCATTGGTAGCGGCGAGAAGAGAAAAAAAGGCCATTGATCTGGAGGATTTTAACTACGCTCTGGACCGGGTAATTGGTGGTCTCGAAAAGAAAAACAAACTGATATCTCCGGAGGAGAAAGAGATAATTGCTTATCACGAAGCAGGCCATGCCGTATGTGGTTGGTTTCTGGAGCATGCATCACCATTGGTAAAGGTCACTATTGTTCCTCGAGGAGTGGGAACCCTGGGATTTGCTCAATATCTGCCGAAGGAAGAGTACATCACCCGAACGGAGCAATTGCTGGATCGGATGTGTATGACATTTGGTGGTAGAGCAGCAGAGCGAATTGTATTTGATAAAATATCTACCGGAGCCCAGAGTGATCTCGACCAGGTCACCAAGATGGCTTATAGTATGATATCAATTTATGGGATGAACCCAAAAGTTGGTAATGTGTCTTTCTATGGAATGTCACAAGATCAATTTAATAAACCATATTCTGATAATACAGCTACGTTGATCGACAACGAAGTAAGAAATCTGGTAGAGTCCCAATATGTACGGGCTCAGGAATTGTTAATGAAATACCGCAAGGAGTTGGAAACCCTGGCGACTCATCTTTTGGAGAAAGAGGTTCTCCTGAAATCAGATGTGGAAAAGCTGATCGGTCCACGGCCATTTTCAGTCCCCCCACAACACGAAGACGCTGAAAAACTAGCCAAAGAAAACGGACAGGAAAATGCTGCATCTTCAACGGCTGAATCGGATCTGGAAAGTGAGGCGAAAAGCTAATGAAATTTTTTCGTTGCTGTCCCGGCAGCTTATGGCTTGTTCTTCCTCTTAACTTGACGGCTCGGAATTAGCTACCCGGAATAGCAGAACATTCCCGCAAGACTTTCGTACCTTTCTGGAAGTGATAAAAACCTGAAAAAGAATGAATCATCCGCGTCGTAATTTTATCAAATTATCATCTGCCGCAGCCGCTTGGCTGGGAATTTCTCCTTCCGTCAGTGCTACCGGAGTATCCGTTTCTGATGTCGAAAAGATCCTTGAAAAAGGGCAGACCATCCGCCCAGTAGGTCAAGAAAGCGTTATCAACCTCAAAAAAGCACCCATTAGTCAGGTGAAAGTGGCTATGCTTGGTTTGGGAAATCGTGGAACCGGGCAGGCTAGCTTAGTCAATGCACTGTTCCCTGAGAAAGCTAAAATCACAGCCATTTGCGATTTGAGGGAAGAAAGAATCGCTCCCACCCTCGACAAATTGAAGGCAGCCGGACAAAATCCCGATGTATATACCAAAGATGAAAATGCCTGGATGGAAATGTGCCGAAGAGATGATGTAGATCTGGTGATCATCTGTAGTCCCTGGGATTTGCATGTGCCGATGGCAGTCTATGCCATGCAGCAAGGCAAACACGTGGCGATTGAGGTGCCAGCAGCAATGACTTTACAAGGTTGTTGGGACCTGGTAAATACGGCAGAAGAAATGCAGGTAAACTGTATGATGCTTGAAAATGTGTGCTACGGTGAAGAGGAATTATGGGTGC
>JAGQWV010000791.1 GCA_020437045.1 Saprospiraceae bacterium
GGACTGATCAAAACAATTATCTCATCTTCGGTCATAATGAAATGAAAATGGATAATATAACTGCTTATTACATTTTAAAGAAAGAATAGTTAGGAGGTCCGGTAGTTATTATTTTAATACCGGTCTATTCCTTTCCGGCAGTCGTGACATACAGGGTTTTAAAACTTCCAGCGCGTTGGTAGCTAAAATATTTTCTTTCACAGCCTGTGTCAAACGGGTGTAAATAACCCAACCCAGCTGTGGGCGGGGGTCACGCATCGGTAAATCAGATCCATATAACACCCGATCTGCTCCCGCTTCTTCGACCAAATATTCAATAGCCCCTAGGGGCACGGTCGTATAGGTTATCTCTGCATATACATTTGAATGTTTTTGCATCAATTCAATCGCTTTTTCTGCCATTGGAAAAGAGTTGGCAGCATGGGCAATGACCCAACGAACATTCGGATATTTACCCGCCAAAACATCTGTCTCTTTCAAATCAGATCTTGCGTTGTGCAGCAAGCCGTAAAGATTGTTTTTTTGTCCGTATTCCCACCAGATATCGTAAGAAGGATCATGAAATTCGACGCCATACAAGGGATATGGTTTCATGCCAATAAATCGCTGATCGCTATAAACCTTGTGAATCATTTCACTCATCTCCTCCTGGGAAAATTGCGTTGGATCGAATGTTCCCAAGCCCCAATATCCCGGAGGTGCAGCATCTAATGCCAGTCTGGTTGTTTCATTGCCGGAGGCTGCATCCTGGCTGACTACTCCATCCCAACTCATAAAACCACCACCGGAATACCCGAGTTTTTCCACAAGCGAAAAAACACCAGATGGTCCACCGTTTTGCATCCTGTAGTGACGTCCCGCTCCCTGAAGTCCTTCGTGTAAAATATGCATGTGCATATCAATGACATCCACCGGCTGAGGCATACCCATCGACGCCGCGTGCATAAGAGAATCGCTCGATTTATTTTCAGAAAGTACCGGTGGAGGGATATCTCGCAATAAACGGATTATATTGCCGCCAGCCATTTTAGCTCTCGCATCCCGTGGTACCTGGGCATAGTCAATCATCGTACGATGAGCCCCTGCCGACATCGTAGGTGCATTGCTGGCAAACAACACCTGATCGGTAAGACCTTCTTGATAAAAATATTCCGGCCCTTCATTTATCTGGAAGGTATCAAAGCAAATATGCAGGTTAGCATGCTGTTTGATCAGGGGAATGAGATAGCGTTGCGCCGCCCAGGATATATTGCGAAGAAATACCGGCAGGCGTGGGTATTTATTTAGGAAAACATCCACTTCTCTCCAGCCTCCCAACTCCGTAAAACTGGGAATGATTGTTAGCATCTGACGGTCACTGAGCCATTCAAATAATTCCCGGCAATAATCTCCTTGCCAATCCCAGGCATTTGAGGTGGGATGAATCGCAACTGCCTTAATTCCATGCTCTTGTATTAATTTTCCCAGTTTTTGCACGTCGGGAAACTCGCCGGTAATCGAAGGCAGTATGTTCCATATGGCATACAAATTTGAATAAGGTTTCAACCATTCACTTAATCTGAGATTGGAAAAGTGTGCATCATAACTCACAGACATGGTCGAGGCCACCAACGCTCCTGATATAGAACATTGATTCATTTCTGCCAGTAATTCCAATAAACTGGTTTGCTGTCTTGAATGACTGACTCGCCGGGGACCTATCTCCGTAAAAGCATCGAAATAAAGTACCGGAGCCGTTTCCTGATGTTCCTCCATAGAAAAAGTTTCGTAAGGAAAAGACATGACCGGGTTGACCAATCCCATTCCCAAAACCGATGAAGAGATGTCTCTGATAAATTTTCTCCGGTGATAACTCATCGTTGATCAAAAATTATTTAAAAATTAATACGGACTTCCCGTTTCGAAGTAGATGGGGAAAGATACCAAATCCGTTGAAAATGACCTATGTTACTTGCATTTACCATTTGTATTTTATCTCGTCAAAGCTGAAGAAAACAATGATCATCAACAGTTCTTATTTTGAAACAATAGACAAATAATCTCAAACCGAACTTGTCTCACGAAGACCAACCAATAGCATGAACAAAGGGGCAAAAGCAACGATAACTGATAAAGACGGATCTTCTTTTAACACATATGGTTACCACAAAAACAGATTATAAAATTTAAATTCAGCACCATGAGTAAATGGATTATTATTCTGTCTTTATCCACCTTAAGTATTTCCGTTTGGGGTCGTACATTCTATATCGACCCGAAAAATGGAAGTATTCAGGGAGATGGATCGCAGAGTATGCCCTGGCGTACTTTAGAAGAAGTAATCAGCCATAACCTTATCGGAAGCTCTCAATATTCCACGCCTTATGATCCATCCAACCCCAATCTCCAGGTTAAAAATTCCGGAGCACCAATACAGGGCGGCGATACCCTTTTGCTATTTTCCGGATTACACGGTACGGTATTTCTTCAGAACTATATAAATAAGACCTATATCACCATTATGGGGGCGACCGGTCAGGAAGTCATTATCGAACAAGTGCATTTTCAAGCCTGTAAAAATTGGAGATTAGAAAATGTCACGGTCAGTTCTGAACCATACAATCATTACCTCAGTTCCAACCTGATTTTTCTTGAGTCACATGGTTGGCAAGGCCCTACCTCGAAAATCCAGATCAGCAACTGCCAAATTTATAGCACAAAATCACCATGGACCCTTGCTCAGGATTGGATCGAAAAAGCAAGCCGGGGCATACAAATAAGAGGTGATTCGATTGAGATTTCGTACAACCGTATTTACAATATCAGCTTTGGTATTTCGATGCAAGGTGACTATATCCGGTCGATTGGAAACATGATCAGCAATTTTTCAGGTGATGGTCTTCGTATTCTGGGCTCCCATTGTCTTGTCGATGGAAATACGATTAAGAATTGTTATGATGTGGACGAAAATCATGATGATGGCATTCAGTCGTTTACCACCAATGGCAACGTTGTCGACGATAATATTGTACGAAATAATACCATTCTCAATTATGAAGATCCCAATCAGCCTCTCTTAGGACCTTTACAGGGTATTGGCTGTTTCGACGGCTTTTATAATAATTGGATTGTAGAAAATAATTTAATCGTAGTCAATCACTGGCACGGGATCACGTTTTTGGGAGCCAATAATTGTCTGATTAATAATAATACAGTGCTGGACCCAACTCCGGATATCACTCCGGGAGCTTCCTGGATTAGAATAGACAACCACAAGGATGGACGTCCCAGTACCGGCTGCCAGGTCGTAAATAACGTTGCCAATAATTTGATCGTAGACGCTGATACCAGCCACAATCAGATACTGCTCACCTATGAAGACTACCAAGACAATTTTGTGAATTACCAACAAAATGATTTTCACCTGATCGAATCAAGTATATTAATTGATCAGGGTGATGGCTCCATTGGTTCTTCATCTGATCATGATGGCGTTGCTCGTCCGCAGGGTGACCAAATAGACATAGGTGCATTTGAATTTCAGAAATTGTCGTCGCCAATCAACAACATAGCTAATGATCAAATTCAGATATACCCCAATCCCGTTCAAGAGGAAATGTACTATACTTTACCATTCAAAGAGACACACATATCAATGATCAACTCTCAGGGCCAGGTTGTAGGTATCTTCAAGCATCTGGAGCAACATGGACAACTCGATCTCCACAACTTTCCTACCGGTGTCTATATGGTTCATGTCATTCAGGAAGAAAAGGGATTTTACACCGTAAAGAAAATTATCAAATATTGATCTGGGCTCAAGGAAAACAAAGATCATTTAGTCCTGCAGAAAATCATCAAAAAAAAAGTAAACAAAATGTCCAATTTTACGGATGCTCTTTGTCTTAAGCTTGAAGTAAAAAATAAAACATGAAAAAATTTCTTATCCTACTACACGAGGACATTGAAAGACTCCAGAATCTATCTCCAAAGGAAATGGAAGATTTGGTCAAAGCCCACATGGAATGGGCGGCTCAACTGGGGCAGGAAGGCCGTTATCTTGCCGGTGACGGATTGGAGGACCATGGAAAATTGATCGCTGGAAAAGAGATGGTAATCAAAGACGGTCCCTATCTGGAATCGAAGGAAATCATTGGTGGATATTACCTCATCCAGGCCAACGATCTGACAGAAGCCACGGAAATTGCCAAAGGTTGTCCATGTCATCATTGGGGAGGCACCACGGAAATCCGGCCGATCATGGATTATTAGATCAAATGGATAATAACGAGACATATCGGGAAATCGAACTAAACTATCGAAAACTATACGGTAGAATATTTTCGGGTCTGATCAGTTTGTTTGGCTCCCGGTATGTCGAGCTTATTGAAGACGCTATCCAAAATGCCTTTTACAAATCATTAAAAAGTTGGAAACCGGGCAAAGTACCGGCAAAGCCCCTCGAATGGCTATTTGTTGTAAGTAAGAACGAGGTACTCACCCAACTTCGGCGCAATCAAAAGGTCGTGTCCTTAGTCCAGACTGAAGATCTTGAAGAAAATGTTAGCAATTACACCACCAGCGATTTACGATTAGAAGTATTGATAATTATCGCCGAACTAGAGGATCTTTCTACGAAAACGAAAATACTCTTTATTCTAAAGAATCTTTTTGGCCTTAGTATACCCGAAATTCATCAAAGTACTTTATTAGGTGAAGAGGCCATTTACAAAAGTATTCAAAGGGCAAAAATTAAAATATTGCCGTTAGATTTCAAAAAAGAAATTTATTCCTTTCAGATACATGAAAATTCACGATCTGTCATCCATGAAATTCTCTATTCTGTTTTTAATGCTGGTTTCG
>JAGQWV010000792.1 GCA_020437045.1 Saprospiraceae bacterium
AGGATAAGTCTGTACCTGAAAACATTCACGCGATGTAGTCAGATCCTCAACATCCGTCACCTCGCTGTCTTCAGCGTCAATACGCATTTCACTTAAACCAAAGCAAGCTCCGCCATAATTATCTACAGCAGTCACCAGGAGATACCTTGCCTTGACTCCCTTTAGATCGGGTCCTTCGAATCCCTCATAAGTCGAAATACCTTCTCCCTTTTCAAAAACGTATTCCCCTGATTCCACCCAGTTATTGCCATCCAAAGAATAATCGATTACCACGTTTTTAAGTCCTCGATCCAGGTTAGCAGGATCATTTGTGCTCCAGATATGCGTACCGTGAAGGGAGTATACTTTGCCAAAATCGTACATAATCCAATGTGATAATCCCCGACCAGCATTGGGATTGGGAAAGGCTTCACAGGACACCCAACCATCAAACCAGGTCGTACTATGACGGTCTGGATAACATTGTCCAAGCAATGAAAAATTGGGTAAAAGCGAAATTAAAATCAATGCCTTGTATCGTAAAATTCCAGACAACATATAAGTCATATTTTTAAGAAACCAATGGGAAGCGATTGATCACCTCCGGAGTAAAAATTCTGCAGATTTGGGAAAATCGCATTAAGATCACTACCAGACACACCAAACCATTTTGCTATTTCTGCAAAGTATTCATCGGTAGATGTGGTTGGTAAAAACACGCCCCCACCCAGTTCCAAAGCACTCCCTAGTGCCAGCACCGGGTATTCGCCGTAGATTCGCCCTCCATTGATATGATTACCACCCATCACCAGGACATTTCCGCCCCAGGCATGATCTGTACCATTACCATTGGAAGTTAGTGTCCGGCCAAATTCAGAAATAGAAAAAGTAGTAACACAATCACTCAACCCAATTTCCGACAATGCATGATCAAATTCCCCCAAGGCGGTACTTAGTACGTTGAGCATGCCAAACTGATTATTGAGCAATTCATCATGATGATCCCAACCACCGTAATCGACAAAAAAGATTTGACGCTTCATGCCTAATTCTTCCCGGGCAGCCATAGTATGAGCGATCATTTTGAAGCTCTGGGAAATGTAGTTGTCGCTGAAAGCTGTCGCTAATTCTCCAACATTCTTAATAGCCCCATCAAAAAGCAAATGACCGTCACGGGAGGTCCTGATGATATCGATATAGGTTTTCTTGAAGATATCCTGATATTCATAATCAAGCAAATTGTCGATTGCTTTGGTTCGCATCACATTAAAAATATCATACATATCTTCTTTGACATATCCATCAATGCCAATACTTCCGTTGTACGGATCAATGGCATATTCTATGGTATTCTGACCGGTTTGAAATACGTTAGTCCCGCTGAGGGATACATTCATTGAAATATTCTGATTACTGTTCTGATCGCGAATCAGATCAGCAATTTTTCCACCCCATCCCAAAGAAGCGGACCTCTGTTGAGGTAATGCTGTCTGCCATTGCATAATCTGATCCGAATGGGAAAAAAGACCAAGTGGTAATGCTACCTCTTCATCCCAAACCTGTTGTCTGGTCGATGGTTGGATCAAGGTTCCTACATTTGCCAAAAAAGCCAATCTGCCCTCGTTAAATAGACGTTGTACATCGGTCATGGCCGGATGCAATCCAAAAGAACGTCCATCAGAATTCTGCACATTCAACGCGAGCAGTTCATCTCTACCAAGAGCCAGGTTCGATCTGCTAGCCGTGTATTCACCGTACTCCATTGTACTGGTGGGCACTAACATATTAAATGAATCGTGCCCACCAGACAATAGAACACAAACCAAAGCCTTATAATCTTCCGATCCTCCAAAGCCACTCTGTGCGACCGCGGCATTCAGTGCTTTCAGACTAACAAGTGATGAAAACAACGTAGACGAGCCCAAAGCTGCACAACTAGCCTGACCAAGGAAGGATCTTCTGGAGAGTTTTTGTTTAATTTTCATAGTATTTGACATCAAATCTTAAAGATTCAATCAATGACACTTTCACAACTATTTTAAAATGGCGTAATCGGGAGAAATCATAATTAAATAGATTGCCAACCGTACCCGATTAGCCCGGTAATCACCATATATCTGGGCATCGATAGCTTCTTTTATAATGTCTCTGGTACGTTGAGTAAGCTGACCATGGGTAAATAAAATATCCAGCTTATTGATTAGCACCTCCGGGTCTCTGGCATAATCTTTCAGATCATCAATATCCAAGATAACTTCCGGGTTATTTTCTTCCCAACCGTACATCACAACATTGTATACCGCCCAACGATTTATTTCATTGATCATTCCTATGCTGGTTCGGGAATTATGAATTTGAAATTCAGGAGCTACCAACTCTTTTTCCGCAATAGGACCATTTGGTTGAAAATCCGGAAGAAAGAAATTAAATACACTTTTAGCCGCCATCACCGATTGGCCAGTGCTTTCCCAAAAGGAATAACATGCATTCCAATATCGGTCATAGTATTGCTCGATATTGAGAGCCCGGGCAAAATGACTATATCGCACAAATGGCTCTCGTAACATACCGGACGACTCATCACTGAGTTCGTCACAATCGCGCGCCTCCGGATCCAGAAGAATAGCCTTAACGACCGCTCCCAAATCACCACGAACACCACTGCCATTATCATCAAACACCTTTGCCACTCGTTCGATATATAGAGGCGTGGGATTTGATTTAATCAACCGTTGAATCAATCTTCTTGAAATAAATGGTCCGACGTTAGGGTGGTTGAACAAAACATCGATTGCCGACTCAATATCTCCCATTCCGGTTTGACCGGCTGGAACGGTGATACCACCCACCAAATGCTTTTCACCTGGTTCATGATACTCTTCATACATTTTCATCGGCAGTGTCATATCCGCGGTATAAATTCCGATTCCGAAATATGGCTCTTCATCATACATATTTGGGATGACTCCCGCAACACTTAATCCCGTCCATATTTTGGCCATTTCCTTGATTTCAGTTTGACCATAGGTGGGAATATCATGGCCATCGTTATCATGTTTTCTTGTTCCATCTGCATTCAATTCGTACAGACCAATAGAAAAAAGTTGCATGATCTCACGGGCATAATTTTCATCCGGTCTGGTATTATTTTCTACATCAGTCTTGGGGTTATTCAGATGACTCAGATAAAAACCCATACACGGGTGCAGTGAAACATCCCTTAAAAGGTCACGATAATTACCAAAGGCATGTCGGCTGAGTACGTTGTAAAAATTGGCTAAGCCATCACCATAGCCTTCCAAATCAGATTGAACGGAAATCACAAAAATTTCCGACAATGCAAATGCCACCCGTTGGCGTAAAAGATCTTGATTACGCATGTTTGCATCCCACCAGGCATAGTTGAATACGATCCAATTAGGGCGATCTGGTATCTCCGATGAATCACCTCCATTGAGTAGATGCCACTGTGATACTTCTGTAAATGTCTCGTCGATCTTGGCCTGCATATCGGTCATAGGCAGACTCATCTGATCATCTATCCAGGTTTCGAAACCAATTTGGGCAACCTGTTCTATCAAATCCTCGTTTGCTCCAAAAGTACTTTGGGCAAGAAATCTCGAAGCCTGGTAAAGGGGGTCATCCAAACCCTGTGCAGATATCGTTTTATCACCACCAGCAATTTGTTGCCAACCCTCCATGGACAACTCACTACTTGTAGTGACCGAAATATTGCCGTGGCCAGCCCCCAGGATTACCGGGCTGGGCTGACCATATGTTGTAAGAATAAACAGGCAACAAGCAAGAGGGACTAGAGCAACTCTCATAAAACACGACATTTTGTTGGCAACGAAACCGCAGACAAGAAAACTATATTTGTCTACATATTCCAATCAGCTTTAAAAAAGGCAATCAATTGCCTATCTCAACAATTTCAAGTGTGTCGTTCCTGATCAAAGCTCTAAGGGGTTTCGAATATGATGATACCCAAAACGATCATTATGTTGCCCATGAGGGCAAAAAGATTATTCTTTTTTTCTTAATTATTATATTCATCAAAATAGAAGTTGAAATATGGAAGAATCGTTAAGGATATTTCTCATACTGTTCTTTTTTGTGGCAGTACCTCTCATTTTTTTTATTATTTTTCTTTTATCTACAACGCGT
>JAGQWV010000793.1 GCA_020437045.1 Saprospiraceae bacterium
ATAAGAGCAAACAATACCCTGATCGGTGGCTCTTCGGGCAATTTCATTGACACACCGTATACAGTTATTTTGCCGGGTTCGGAGATCGTCCCTATTGGTCTGCGGCATTTGCACCAACAATAGAATGGTATCCGGAAAATGACTTAGAAATTCAATCCAACCTTTGCTCCGTTCAAACTCTTCTTCTGTCTCTTTGGGGTGGAGCCAATCTTCCACGATACAAAGTACGGATAGTTCCAGATTATATTTTTGTAGTGCTGCCAGCATACTTTCCGGATCAGATAAGTGTTGCAAAAAACTCGTTTCCGGTTCGATTCCTTTGAAGCCCGCTTTTTGACAAATGGACATGATGTGTTCGAGTTTGCCTTTATACTCCTCTCCGGGCATCTGCCAGGTATATGTTTCACAGCCGATTTTTATCATCGTTTTTTGGAATTGTATAGACTAAATATATGAGAAAAGGTTGGATAACATTGGTCGATGGCCTAACATTTATTGTCAATTATTAAATAATTGGTTATGTGGCTATCTATTCGATATGCAGTGGTAAATTAAGGGATTTGATTCATAGGAAAGTTAGTTACTCTTTTTTAGGTTGATGTGAAGCACTACAGTCATAGATCCTGGAAGTCGACGTAGACTCTGTTTCTTTTACTTTGTTCCACGATGTCGCATTAAGAACACTCAAAGTTGAGCTTGGAGGTATCTCAGTGGTGGAAGGAATGACCAGATGTTTTAGAAAGCTGCCTTTGGGCTTACTACCAGAAATTCATGACTACTTGGTTGGGAGACGTTATGTTTAACTATAGTTTTTCACCTTCCATGCATTCTGTGAGATGGGTTGTTCAACTTGTTTTTACCATGGTTGAAGGTTGTTTTGATCCTCAAGAATTAATGTGATTCGAGAATTTATTTTTTTAATGCGAAAAGAGATTTTTCATATTTTCAATCTTTAAGAATGCACATACATTTTGTGAGCTTGAAGAGGATCACCAAAACTAATTTTTGGTATTATGAAATACACTTTTATTGTAGCTTCTTTCTTTACGATGCTACTTTTTTTACCTGGTCTCTTAGTTTCGATTGATGCTCAACCAATTGGTTCAGAATTCAGGGCTAATTCCTTCACTGCAAATTTCCAGCAAAATTCTGATGTAGCCATGGATGCTAACGGAAACTTTGTGGTAGTATGGGAGTCATGGATACCTTACTCAATGGGGGTTATCGATAGTATTCAAGAGATTCATGGGCAAAGGTATATGGCAGATGGCAGTGCGATAGGGAATGAATTTAGAATACATGAAGAACTTCCAGTGGGTCAGACTAAACCAGCGGTAGCCATGGATCAGCATGGTAATTTTGTGGTTACGTGGACTGGGATTGCTTACCAGGATGACACACTTGTATCAACCACGGATATCTATGCAAGGAGGTTCCAAGCGAATGGGACTCCTTTGTCTTCTACTGTTAAAGTCAATACTTATAATATTGAGATTCAGCAGTATCCCCGTATTTCCATGGATACCTTAGGTGATTTTGTCATTGTTTGGGAAAGCAATACAACATCAGCAAATGAAATCTATGGTCAGCGATTTTCGGCATCCGGGGTCAAAGCGGGAAGTGAGTTTAAAATCCTTAATTCAAATGTGTTCATAGAAAGCCAGAAGAGACCGGTTGTGTCTCTGGACTTTGATGGAGATTTTGTTGTAGCCTGGCAAGCAGATTATATCGGGCATCCTGACTCTATTGATATTTATGCTCAGAGATATCAAGCTAATGGTGTCGCTATAGGAAGTGATTTTATTGTAAATACTTTTAAGCCAGGTGTGCAGGAATTTGCAAGTATTGCCAGCGATTCAGATGGTGACTTCGTGGTCGCCTGGCAAAGTACCGGACAAGATGGCACTGGATATAGCATATTTGGTCAAAGATTTCAACCAAATGGAGCTCCAGTTGGAGTGGAGTTTCGGATTAATACCTTTGTATCATCCAGCCATTATTCTATTGGACCTGATTTAGTTTTGGATAAGTCCGGCAATTTCATTGCAACCTGGGGAGAGCAGGGGATTGATGGAGATGCGATTGGGATCAGTGCGCAGTGTTATCTCGCTGATGGCACTAAGTTAGGAAATGAATTTTTGGTTAATACATACAGTGAATTTCTACAGAT
Organism: Saprospiraceae bacterium; assembly: GCA_020437045.1. GTDB lineage: Bacteria > Bacteroidota > Bacteroidia > Chitinophagales > Saprospiraceae > JABDMH01. The sequence goes on from JAGQWV010000793.1 coordinate 2,171, forward strand.
TTCACCTTCAATTGCTATGGCGGCAAACGGTAAATATGTAATTGTATGGGAAAGTTCTGACGAGGATGATACGAATTACCTAGATGTTCGCGGGCAATTGTATCAGAGTAAATTTTTAGAATCTTGCTCACCCGACCCACTGATGTTGGGTGGTTCAGAAAGTGGCACGGTAAGTTACCATACTCAACAGGATATCACATCATCACAGATGATATCAACGGGAGCTAATATGTCTTATCAAGCCGGCACTTTCATCACCCTAGGAATTGGATTTGAGGTAGCTAACAATGCTACTTTTACTGGTGCGATAGGGTCTTGTAACGTCAACTGAAGAATTACTTGTGTGTTGCACCGAGATGCATAATATTAGATAGATCTACCTTATTCGTGATTTTTTTGCAGGAATTCTAGTGTTACCTTGTTAAACCGTTCAAGGTCTTCCCAGTGATGCACATGACCACCTGTTGGAAAGTCGACTAGCTCCGAATTCTTAATTCCTTTATGCAAGACATTTGAAAAAGCCGGTGGAGTAAAAATATCCATCAGTCCTATAGTTATGAGGGTTGGCACTTCAATCAGTTTCAGACGGTCTACCGTATTATGGTGAATACAAGCTTCCAATTGACCTTCAAAACCCGAACGCGACTGCGGGGCGGTGTTGTCCCGGGCTTCTCGCTGTCCATCTTCCAATTCTGCCAGATGGTGTTCATAATAAGGTGGAGCAAAAATCCACAGTTGCAGCAATTCCATAAAATCATTGGGTTCACTGGTGACTCTAAGTTTTTTAAGATTCCTATAGATAGTTTTGGCATAATTATTAAAAACGGGCCACGTACTTATTAACACGAGAGATAGGATCCGCTGTGGTGCAAGTAAAACTAATTCCTGAGCGATGGCTCCACCCATAGAAATTCCGGCCACGCTTGCTTTTTCGATTTTTAAATGCTCCATGACGGCGAGGGTATCCGCTGCCATCATCCTGGTAGTGTAAGGACCATCGGGTGCATCTGATTTTCCTACACCACGATTATCAATTAAAATGCACCGGAAATATTGCTCATAGACAGCAACGTGTTTTTCCCAGGTGTTACCATCCGCTCCAAATCCCATTAGTAAAACCAGGGGGGCACCCTGACCTCTTTCCTGATAATAAATTTTTACTCCCTGTACGTTTACAAATCCCTCATTCATTTTAGTTTCTTTTTAGCAGATTTGTTCTGCTGGCAAATATTTGAAATACATAATACAATTTGGATAATTAATTTAAAGCCCTTTAATCTACCATTGACTTTTGATAAACTGATATCCGTTTTTGTAGATTTCTTCCAGTGAATTTTCAAAATTACGCCAGACATTAATTCCTGAGGCAAATTCAGGATTGTTCCGGCTAAAGGCTTCGATCGTAAGCCATCCATCATATTCGATCTCTTTCAAACTGTCAAACACCTCTTTCCAATGTACCTGTCCTTTCCCGGGAGTGCCCCGGTCATTTTCCGATATATGAACGTGTGCAATGAA
>JAGQWV010000794.1:0-1247 GCA_020437045.1 Saprospiraceae bacterium
ACTACGCTTACGGGAGTTTCTGCCACCTGAAATCGATTCATCCTGGCTTTCTTAATGATGTCAATACAGAATTCAAACCCATTATAGTCTATATTCAATTTCTCAGCAAATTGACGGGTCATGACCTTAAATCCGGACTGGCTGTCGGTTACATACAGCCCGGTAATCAGAAAGCTAATCAGATTGCCTATGAGATTATAAAACCTCCTGGAATAAGGTATGTCGTTTTTCTTTAAAAAGCGAGAACCGATCATAAGATCAATATGATCTCTCTCTTGCATAGCTTCGACCAGATCGTTTAATTCACCAGGATCACTCTGGTGGTCGGCATCAATGGTGGCGATATACTCGGCACCCTTAGAAAGGGCAAATTTGATCCCGGTCATGGTGCTCGCTCCTGGACCCAGGTTGACGATGTGTTTTAGTTCATATATGCCGGGAATATCCGGGATCGCTTCCGAAGTATGGTCGGTGCTGCCATCATTAACAACGATAATGTTGTGGAAGCCATGGTTGATGAGTTTGTTGATTACTCCCGTAATTCGATCACCTTCATTTAGAGCGGGCACAACAACATACAACAGATTCATATCGATGAATTCTGCAGGATTCTTCTGCTGAGGATGTGGGATGTTTTCCATAGTATGAATTAAAACAAAGCGGAGAAAACATACTTTTTATCAGGTGTGATCGTCAAATACATGACAAAGGTAAGAAACAATAGACGAAACTGGCATAGTCCGTATGATTCGTATCTTTACCATCGCTTAATGATAAGTGTTTTAGTATGTCGACCGCCAATATCAAGAGTGTACTGGAATATTTGCCTGAAAACAATCGACTGGAGCGAATTTGGAAATTGGCTCAGATTGATTTTATGCGCCGCTATTATAATGACCGGCTGGGTTTGGTTTGGGCATTATTGAATCCCCTTTTTCAGATCGTGGTCTATTATCTCGTTTTTACCCGGGTATTCGGCAACCGGGATCCCCATTACGTCTTGATTCTTTCATCCGGAATTCTTTTCTGGGGAGTATTTGCCGAAATTACCAAAGGGGGTATGGCCGTAGTTATGTCAAAGCGTTACCTCATTGAGAATATTCAGTTTGATAAGCTTGATCTCTTCATATCCTATGCTTTGAGTGTCTTTATGGGCTTTTTATTTAACCTTGGTGTGTATCTGCTCTTGGCTATTTTTATGCATGCAGATCTTAATCAAAATGTGTTATTTGTAATTCCTCTGCTTT
>JAGQWV010000794.1:1259-2377 GCA_020437045.1 Saprospiraceae bacterium
CTTCCTTTTTTCAGTGGCAGTCACAATGATTCTGTCGGTGCTAGTGCTTTATTTCGACGATGTACGCCATCTCTGGGATATGTTATTATTTGCTGGCTTTTGGGGATCCGGGGTTATCTATAGCATGGATTTGCTGTTGGCAAAGCTTCCAATACTCGCCTACTTAAATCCGTTCATTGGACTTCTTGGCAATTGCAGAAACGCATTATTACATGGTACACCACCCAATTATACCCTCTTTATTTATGACCTGGTTTTCGGATTTGTTTTGTTCTTTTTTGCACTGTGGCTGTTCCGCAGAACAGAGCATTTAATTTTGGAAAAACGCTAATCATGCCCACCACCGAACCCGTAATAACTGCGCACAGTTTGAATAAAACATTTTATGTGCGCGAAAAATCTGTCACTTCAATTAGAGATACAGTGTTAAATTTTACCCGACTAACCGCCCAGAGACACGAAATAAAAGCGCTTAGGAATATTAATTTTGAGGTAAAGCGGGGCGAGATTGTCGGTATCATTGGAAGGAATGGTAGTGGTAAATCAACATTACTCAATATCGTACTCGGCTCGATGAAACCTGACAAAGGAAGTGAGCTAACTACTAAAGGAAGGATTGTTCGTTTATCGCTAGGTATGGGATTTGACCCTAATTTGACTGCAAGACATAATATCTACGTAAATGGAAGCATTCTGGGGCTTACTTTCAAGAAAATTGGATCGGTATTCCACGATATTATTGATTTTGCCGACCTGGCAGATTTTGTTGATACTCCCTTAAAGTATTATTCTTCAGGAATGCGGATGAGGCTGGCATTTTCGGTTGCACTATATGCGGAAGCAGATGTCTATTTGATGGATGAAATTTTTGCCAGTGTAGGAGATGAAAGCTTTCGAGAAAAATCTAAACGGGTTTTCCAGGACACTTTTATGGAAGGGAGAACCATCCTGTTTGTCAGTCATAGCCTAAGCCACATCAAGGAATTTAGCGACAGAGTTCTCCTGATTGACAGGGGTGAACAAATTGCCTTTGGAGATCCGGAGGAAGTGATTGAAATCTATAAAGAAAGGATCACTCCCAATGTTGCCACAAAATAAGATCCAAGATGATCTTTAAG
>JAGQWV010000795.1 GCA_020437045.1 Saprospiraceae bacterium
TTATTCTTTTCTAAAGAAAAATACTTCACCCGGTTATCGTCATAAATAGTGCCGGCAGAAGTCAGGCTCTCATCCGATACATCACTATTCTTAAATTTTTTCAGAAGATTACCGTTCAAATCACTGAGCTGGCATTCAAAGCTTCTGACTTTGATAAATTTATCATAGATTACATAAGGCTGTGCATATTGATCACCTTCTTCATTAAAAACAATAACTGTTCTGGTTAGCTTACGGATAGCCCTAGATTTACTGGAAATAATAAATTCTTCTTCGTAATTATTTATGGTGGCTACCGGCTGATCTGGCTCCGCTAAAAGACATTCATAAATCGTTAGACAAAATAATATCAATAAATATTTCATCTATGACCTCTTTATAACGACTTGTTCGGATTGCTTCTTGACGATCAGGTCGTAAAAATTTTTCAAGTCGGCATAATGCTCTGCCGTAAAAATGGCGTGATTAATTTTTAACTGACTCCGCAGAGTCAACATATTTCCCACTGCTTTCGCTGAATAAATATATTCTGCAGCACGATTAGGCAATACGATACTTATCTCTTCCGGAATACTTTCAACGACATATCCCTCAGGGAGATTTATTTTAGAAAAATAAAAATCATCAATCTGAGTGCCGTAATCTACCGGATAGTCTCTTTTTTCCAATTTAAATGGATTGGATTTCATAGCATCAAAAAACATTGGAATGAAATAAATCAGGTCTCCTGCTTCAGTCAGACAATCATTGAGTGTGATGTCGCACAATACGGATGGATTTTCTGCCAAATCATCCATCTTTTCATAGGTTACTTTACTAATCTCCAGCCCGGGAACTTTTTCTTCCATTTCTTTCTGAAATGCGGAACCATCATCACTAAAAAATTGATTTCTAAATGCATAAGCAGCTTGATCATAATAGACGTGACTATGATTGCCGGAAATACTTTCCTCATCAATATCTATCGTATATTCTGTAATGGTTTTCTCTTTATCCGGTTGGCTACTGACATCAATCCATTTACCGCCTTTTTCGTCGATCAATCTTCCCGAGCCATTCAGACAACGATAGGGTAATAAACCTAAGGGAGCATATGGCTCAGTTGCATCGATCAGCAAATATTGATCATTATTTGGCACACCCACTACCAAATAATTAAAACTGGTAATGGTTGGACTGGTTGGAAATATCATGCCATGATTCCGGGTGCTGATTGCTACCGGATAAGCTTTAATCCCGGACTCCCTTAGCATCGCCAGCAAGAGTAAATTTATGTCTGCGCTATTTCCAGATCCCTTTTCCAAAACTGATTTTAATTTTTCTGATGTAAAAAGTGAATTTGTTTCATTCCATTTCACTTTACCACGTACATAGCGATAAATATTTAATAATTTTTCTTCCTCGGTACTCGCACTTCCAATCACTTCCGGCATATAATTTTTCAGAAATCCGGTGCGGTCCAGGGCATCGCCAAAATCATCAGATTCCATTAGTTTCTGATTGATAGCCTCCCACGTGGTCGTATAATTTTCGGCCGGAGCATTGGGAAATTTGGTGTAGGCCAATTCGAAAGTAACCGCGGTTTTAAAATTGTCGGCATCGGTCATGTAGGGCTCGTCTTTAAATGCCGGAATATCATAGGCGGTCCATTTTTCGATGTTCTCAACAAAATTGACACTTGATGTTGATGTCTGACCCGTCCCTACTATATGATTGTCACGATTTGATTTATATTGGGTAAGAGCAGACAATCGGGAATCCGTTTGGTGATCGCTGATCGGAAAATAACCTCTGACATTTTTATTATACTGAAAATACTCTGGGATTTCAGCCTGGTACTCACTACGAATGGCTGGAATACTTTTTTGAAAAGTCCAGCTTTGCAGATTAAAAATAAAAGGAGAGCTCACTTTATAATTAAGTTCGAAGACGGAACCTTCTCTCACATCGGGCATGGTTACCTTGACCTGCTTCCAATGATCACTGGTCTCCTCCCGGAAAATGGATTCTTTGGATAATTTTGTCTTCTCGGTTTTACCATTAACCAGGTTGTAAGTAAAACCCTTTAGGTCTACCACATCTTCTTCATAAGTTTCACCTATGTAAAGTGGTATATTTATATCTGCCCAGCTGTATCCATCAGCATCAAAAATCTTTACCAGAATTTTTCTTTCAAACACAAGTTCCAAACCGAAACGGGGATGATTGAAATTGAAATAGGACCGCCCCTGATCAGAAATAATGACCGCTGATGCCGTCGTATCTTTAGCATAGGAGTTCATCTCTAGTGCTTCCTGTATCTCGTCATTTTTGACTGGATAGGCAGACATACAGACAGACAAGATAATCAACAATAGAAGATAAAGATTTATGGATGGTCTGTGGATGTGTTTTGGCTTCATGTTCGTAATTAGTTATTTGATAACAATGCCTATCCAACTATCATTCCAAATATTCACGAGCCAGAATCACAATTAGCAGTCATTTTTAAAACTCCCTAAATCAAGTTTTCTATTTTTAAGAATGATCGTAAAGTACTGTCTCCTGTTTTTTGCTTTTTGGATAGGTCTCAGCTGTCATCAGTCAGCTAGCGAGTCCTCTTATTTAAGCTCGATGCCAGAAACAGTAGAGGATCTGTGGACAAAAAATCCGGAACGAATCAGGTCACTGATTGAAGCCCTGGATACGGTGTCGACACCATTTCAAAAAGCTTTAATACAGGGAGACACCATGGGTGCATGCCGAATACTTCTGGATCATTTTAGAACTCTATCCCGGGATTGGGTTATCACAACGATTGATCCGGTTCCCGATTTCCGCATCGCTGCCAGACGACTGATGGAAGATAGTATCGTGCTTTCCTCCCATCTAGTTAAGATTCCCACTACCAGTGAAGGAGGATGGAAGTGGAATTTTAATGGCGACATCCGAGACGATGAGATTGGATACAAACTCAACGGGTTGGTTTTTCTTACCAGCCTCTATCTGGCTCATCAGGAAACAAAAGAGCCCGCCCTAATCGGCAAATATGATATCGTTTCCAGAGATTGGATTTTGCACCATCCGCTACCACCTCCCGGCGACTCCATTTACATCGTATTAGACACCAATCAAACGCTTGACTACCGGGATATTGGAGAGGTAGAGTGGCGAACCCTGGAGACTGGCAACCGTCTTGGAGTTTCATGGATTGGTCCATTTTATGCGCTTCAATCTGATCCAGCTTTTAAAGATGCAACTCGCTTGTTAATTTTATCTGCCATCGCCGAAGAAGCCGCATATCTCCGGCGCTATCATCAATCCAAGCACAATTGGACAACCATGGAGATGAATGGTCTGGCACTGGCCAGTTTGGCTTTTCCCGAATTTAAGAAATCGCAAGAATGGCGGGATTATGCCCTTGAAGTCATGAATAAAGAAATAAACAGGCAGGTATATCCGGATGGAGTGCAGACCGAAGTATCCACGAAGACTCAGTGGGTGGCTTTAAATCGGTTCGAATCGGTTGCCGAACACTTTCAGAAAGCCGGTCAACCAGTATCAAAGGAATACCTCCAACGGCTGGAGGATATGTACAATTATCTCGCTTTCTGCATGCGACCTGATGGTCATCAGCCGCTTAACAATGATTCCGACCGGGAAGACCTCCGTGAACGGGTACTGGCTGCCGCAAAAAAATATAGTCGACCGGATTGGACCTGGATTGCCACCAATGGTAGGGAAGGAATCTTGCCTGATAAAGGTCCCTCCTTGGTCTTTCCTTGGGGAGGCATGCATATCATGCGCAATGGCTGGCAGCGCGAAGCTCAGTGGGCTTTTTTTGACATAGGACCGTTTGGAAGCGGTCATCAACACCGCGACAAACTACATATTTCAATTTCGGCCTTTGGCAAAGATTTTCTAGTAGACGGTGGTCGATACACACATCAGGATTATTTCAGCTTTGATCCCACCGTTTGGCGTGGATATTTTCGCAGCTCCTTTTCGCATAACCTTATCCTCATAGACGGTCACGGACAGAATGATGGTGCATATATGGCGGTCAAACCGTTGGTGGAAGGAAATGACTACGTCATCAATGATCAATTTGAATATTCCTGGGGGACATTTGATCTTGGTTTTGAAAAAACAGATGGGAAGGCAGATCATACCCGGTCCGTGTTTTATCTGAAAAATCAGTACTGGGTGGTACTCGATAAAATAATCACTGATAGACCCAGGACCATCGATGTACTTTGGCATTTTCATCCCGATCACGAAGTTATTGTCAACGATTATGCGGTCATAACGAACCATGAGGATGGTCCAAATTTTAGCATTCTGCCGGCAGGAAATATAGATTGGCAGGTTTCGTTGGTGTCCGGACAAGAATCGCCAACCAAGCAAGGATGGTATAGTGCCAACTACGGAGAAAAAATAGCCAATACCACAGCCATATATCAGGCAAAAATACCGGGTTCTACAACTTTCGCCTGGCTATTGTTGCCCTCTGAAAAAAATATCGCCGACGCGACCATAGGTCTGAATCATACCGCAAATTCCAGTTCGATAGAGGTTCAGATCACCGATTTAAGTCAAAATAGGATTGAAATCCCTGACAACAATGATCCGCAAGGGGTAAAACTTGTTAAACTCCGTTGATGATCTGAATCTGGAAAAGACGCTTACTCTTTACCGCGCGGATTTTCACCTGAGACTAACGATTAGCATCAGCTATCGGGGGATTGCAGTTCTAATCCAATCATCGAATATTCATAAATTTTCCAATAGTGCACAGATTTAACCGGTTTAACCAGGTTTAACTTAACGATCTTCATTCCTAAATCAAAAAATTGTAAATCGTAAATCTCAATTGATAATTTCTTATTTTTCAATCTTTTCTTTCGAGAAGCAGCCGCCATTTTTTTTATGAGAATCAGAAATCATATAACCTTCTGGGTATTCGCATTCCTTTTTTATAACTGCCAGGATCAGCCAAAAGAGAACGACCCGGATTCTTCCCATCCAGTAATCGAGCATCAGGGAGTTGAGACTCAGCCTAAAGAAGCAGAAGGTCAGCTGCCCGCATTTGAAGGTCAAACCC
>JAGQWV010000796.1 GCA_020437045.1 Saprospiraceae bacterium
CACTTCGGTAAAAAGATACCTTGGATTCCAATCGATCAGTACTCCGCCTAGATCAAAAACAATATTTTTAAGGTGCTTGTGATTCATTTTAAACTGTCAAATGAACATTTGTGCGATAGGTGGAGTCAAATATATAAGCATTTTTTTGATTCCAAAAATTGCCGAAATTACGAAGTCCACTCACTTTTCTACACGAAACATTTTTTAGAAAAAATATATATGATGAAAAATTACATACTAGCTTGGTTGTTTTGCATAGGGACAGTATTGTCACTCCATGGCCAGGATTATAAAGCTATTTTGAGTGGTAATCTGGAACCTTATCCGGTACTCTCGCAGGCGAATGGATCTGTTTCTCTCACCTTGACGGCAGATACGCTCACCGTCGACGGTACCTTTGAGGGCATAAGTTCGGGTGTTGATACTTCCATTGCTGGAGGAGCTCATATTCATACCGGTATCGCCGGAAGAAATGGTGGGGTCACCTTTGCGTTGAAACCTACCCTTTCCGATGGATTGGGAGAAGGTGCTTTTGAAGTGGCTTCCAATACCTTTATTTTAGATGAGGATATGAAATCTGCACTGAATGAAAGAAGGATGTATATCAATGTACATTCGATAGATCATGGCGGTGGAGAAATTCGCGGACAAATTTTACCAAATGCAGATGAATATTATTCTACCAATTTATTTGGTAGTAATGCTACCATCTCAACGATGACTGATGCCATCGGGACGGTGGTCTTGGAATTGACCGGTAATACTGTCACGGTTTCAGGATCTTTTTCAAACCTTAGCACGGCACTGGCTACCAGTGTGGCAGGGGGCATACACATTCATGAAGGTATGGCCGGAAGAAATGGAAGTATCCTTCAGGGATTAGTCGTAGATCTCTCTGAAGATAGTTTATCCGCTACGATTCCGGCCGCACAAAATACTTTTGATGTTACAGATGAGCAGCTCAGTACATTAAGAGCTGGTGGCTGGTATGTCAATGTGCATAGTCTGAGATTTGGTTCTGGTGAGATTCGCGGACAATTGACGCCGATGGCTGACGCTAAATTTCGAGTGAATCTGTCGGGGATGAATCAATCCCCCCCGGTGACCAGCTATGGTATGGGAAAACTAACTTTATGGCTCAATGGAAACACCCTGACTGCCTCAGGCTCTTTTACGGGTTTGGAAAGTGATCTGAATGAAGCTTTGGCGGGTGGAGCCCATATTCATTTAGGTATGGCCGGGCGAAATGGTGGTGTCTTGTTTCCGCTTAGTTTGACTGTTGCCGATGATCTTCGGAGTGCGATCATCGATCCCGCTTCCAATAGTTTTAATGTATCCGGTGATACGCTGATGGCTTTGATGGGAAGAGCGCTCTATGTAAATGTACATTCTCTGGAAAATGGAAGTGGTGAACTCCGGGGACAAATTTTGCCAGAAAGTCAATATTTTCTGAATGCCTATGTATCCGCCAGTCAACAATCAGCTGCTGTAGTAAGTGTGGGTGATGGTGCCGTGGTTTTAGAGGTTTTAGGAAATGTTGCTACAGCTTCGGGTACTTTCCAAAATCTTAGTAGCCCGCTGGCAATCAATGTGGCAGGTGGGGCTCATATTCATTTTGCCCCGGCAGGAAGTAATGGTCCAATTGGTTTTCCTTTAGTGACTACTCCAGACAGCGATACAAATGCAGGCCGATTCAGAGCGGTAGACAATTCATTTGATATTACCAGTACTTTAAGAGATTCACTCAAGGCCCGTCTGGGATATGTAAACGTACATAGTGACAACTTTGGAAGTGGGGAGATCAGAGGTCAACTACTACATGAGGCAGTTGCTTATTTTTATACCCCATTGTCAGGAGCAGAACAACCCACAGCGGTAAATACTTCGGCCAAGGGAGCAGTTACCATGGAATACACCGGATCTGCTGCCATTTTTAGTGGAAGTTTTAGCGGATTGAGTTCAGCATTGGCCACGCAAACCCGGGGTGGAACACACCTTCACCTTGGCATAGCCGGATCCACTGGGAGCATATGGACCGACTTGGTAGTGACAGCATCGGATTCTTCGGCGGCGATTTATCGACCAGGAGATAATATTTATGCAGTGTCGTCCGGTTGGGTAGATACAGTACGTAATAGAATGACTTACGTAAATGTTCATTCAGAAAATTATGGAGGTGGAGAGATCCGGGGTCAATTGCGACCATTGGTTCAAAATCTCTATGTGGCAAATTTAAGAGGAAAGAATTCTGCTACTCCGCTCGAGTCTACCGGGAGAGGAATATTATTGCTAGAGCAAAATGGCACTAGTTTTACGTCTTCCGGCTCTTTTAATAACCTTCAAGGTGATTTCGCCACAGCCATAGCAGGTGGGGCCCACATTCATTTGGGAATGCCAGGCATGACAGGGGGCATCTTATATGGACTAAATTCTGAAGTGGGAGAAGATCTAAAATCCGCTATATTTCTTGCCGATAGTAATCAGGTTGTCATGCCAGATTCGCTAATGGCGCAAATATCAGGTGGTAATACCTACGTTAATATTCACAGTACGGAAGTGACCAGCGGAGAAATTCGAGGACAAGTTTTACCAGAAATTAATTTTGCTCCAGCTGCCACCAGTTTTACCGCACCTAGCTCCGGAGACACCATCATCATTGCCGGTGACCTTACCATGAATTTTTCTGCGGAATGGGAGCCTTCTCAAGATCCCAATGGCAACAAGGTCGTATACATCTGGCAATTATCAACCGTTTCGGACTTTTCAACTCCGGTGATGACGATCAATACCCAAGAAAGCACTTCTTTTGAAACTACATTTGGGGCGGTCGATACTCTGTTGGGCGTATTGGGAATAGATTCTGGTGAGGTAGTTACTGTTTATCACCGAGTGGTGGCATCGGATGGAAGTCTTTGTTCACAAGCAGCTGTAGATTCGGTATTTCTTGTTAAGGGAATATCGACTGCTGTCAGGGAAAATCCTTTTTTCGATAATTTATTTAATCTGTATCCATCTCCAGCACAATCAGAAATAAGTATGGAGATTTCGCTAAAGCAGGATGCAAATTCCCGAGTATATATTCTGGATCAAACCGGCAAGATTCTCCAGCAGGAAAGAATTTTTCTGCAAACAGGTAGTAATTTGATAACTACGGATGTTTCTGCATTGCAACCGGGAAATTATATTATGCAACTAGTTTTT
>JAGQWV010000797.1 GCA_020437045.1 Saprospiraceae bacterium
TCCGGCATACTTTCGATAGGTGTATATAACCCTCCCATGAGGATGAACATCAACATGATGAAAAAGGCAATTAGCGTAGCTTGTTGTTGTGACTCTACCAATGTACTGATCAAAAGTCCAATCCCCAGAACCGCAAGTAAATAAATCGCGGCATAAAATAAGACAGATAAAATACTTCCTGCCGGCCATAAACCATAAATCACGACACCTACTACCATACTAATGGTGACACTAACCAATCCCAGAATCCAAAATGGAATCAATTTGCCCAGAATAAATTGTCCCTTTTTTATCGGTGTTACATTCAACTGTTCAATAGTTCCACCTTCCTTTTCGGAGACAATATTTAATGCTGACAGAAAACTACCAACCATGGTGACCAGAATGGCCAGAATACCCGGCACCATAAACCAGTGATAATTATACAAAGGATTGTACCAGGAAGCTGTTTGTATCTGAATGACCGGTATCGCTCCTCTAGGCATCACCGGTATCCATTCTTCCCGGATCTCCTGATTGAACTGATTGATAATCTGAGCAGCATAGGCTGTGCCCAAACCCGCCTTAATTCCATTGACTGCATCGGCTTCCAGGAAGATCTTACCATGCTGCCCGGACACCAAGTCCTTCTCAAAACCTGAAGGAATCGTGATCATCAGATCGGTCTCAGATCGATCCACCTGTTGCAGAATTGCTTTTTCATCAAGAGAACAGTCTACTAGCGAAAAATAATCGGAGGCATCTAATTTCTGAATAAGACGCTGGGAATACATTGACTGATCAGCATCAACCACTGAAAAATTGATGTTTTTCACCTCGTAGTCAGCAGCAAACGGAATGACAATTAATTGAACCACCGGCATGGCAATGATCATTCTCAGGATCGTCGGATTTCGAAAAATCATCCTAAACTCCTTTTGCAATAAGTAACCAAGTACATTCATCAGGCCAAACGGGTTTTAAATTTCTTAGTAGCAACCACCAGAAAAAAGATTGTCATACCAGTGAGAATCATCGCTTCCTTATAGATATAGGAAAATCCCAGCCCTTTGACCATAATATTTTTGAGGATCACAAAAAACCATCGGGTCGGAACCACATGACTGATCACCTGCAGGACCTCAGGCATATTTTCAATAGGAAACATAAATCCTCCAAAAACGAGCGCCGGCATTAAAAAACCAACCAGCGAAAGAAACATAGCTACCTGTTGACTATCCACCAAATTGCTGATCAATAAACCAAGCGATAACGTAGTAATTATGAACAGTGTTGACATTCCTAACAACAAGGGTAAACTTCCCCGTAAAGGCATCCCCATCACGGTATACGCCAATCCGAGAATAATCAGTACGTCAATAAAACAAAGAACCAGATAAGGGACAGCCTTACTGATAACTACGATAAATGGTTTCATCGGAGAAACAAGCAATACTTCCATGGTACCCATTTCCTTCTCACGAACGATGGAAACACTGGTCATCATCGCTCCCAAAAGCATTAAGATCAACATCATGACTCCGGGTACAAACGTGTAGGAACTTTCAAGCTGCGGGTTGTAAAGCATTCGATAGTCTACATCGATCTGATATGGGATCTCCATTTCACCCCAGATTTCTCTCTGATAATCACCGACAATGTTCTGTACATACTGCATAGATGTGTTGGTCGTATTAGGATCGACCGCATTTCCAATGATCTGAATGGAAGCTTCTCCTTCGCCAAAAAGATCATCCTGCAGATGCGGATTAAATATAATCCCCAGTCTTACTTTATTTTCTTTAAACAAGGTTTCGAGTTCGGAAAAACGTTCTAAACGGTGTGTTACCTGGAAATACCGGCTAGCATCCAATCGGGCAATTAACTCTCTGGAGACATCATCACCACTAAAGTCCAAAATGGCAACCGACGAATCCTTCACTTCCGTCGATAAAGCAAAGCCAAAAATTAAAATCATAAACACCGGCAGCCCCAGCAAAATCACCAAACTGCGAATATCACGTAAGACGTGCCAAAACTCCTTTTGAATAAATGCAATAAATATTTTCATTCTACGCGTTTTGCACTTCTTGCTAATTGAATAAAGACGCCATCCATATTTTCCGTATGATATTTGTCCTGCAAAACCTTGGGTGCATCCAGAGCGACGATGGAGCCGTCCACCATAATCGAAACCCGGTCGCAATATTCTGCCTCATCCATATAGTGAGTCGTTACAAAAACTGTGATTCCCCGGTCAGCAGCTTCATAAATTAAATCCCAAAACTGACGACGGGTTATGGGATCTACACCACCGGTAGGTTCGTCCAGAAAGACTATTTTGGGATCGTGCAGAAGGGCTGTGCTAAAAGCAATCTTTTGCTTCCACCCCAGTGGAAGATCCTGTACCTGAGTGTCAATAAATTCCGCAAAATTTAAATGCTCTACTAATTCATTAATTTTTGTTTTGATATCAGCTCTTCGCATTCCATATACCCCACCGTAAAAAGTCATATTTTCCCTGGCTGTCAGCGTTGGATAGAGACTAAACTTTTGACTCATATAGCCAATATTTCTTTTAATTTTTTCCCGTTCCTGATACACATCATATCCGGCTACCTGAGCTGTGCCCGATGTGGGGGTCAATAACCCGCATAAAATCCGCATCGCCGTGGTTTTACATATTCTTTTGGTAAAAAAAAAAAAAACAAACAAAAACAAATAAAAATTTTTCCCCTTTTTTTTTTTTTTTATTATTTT
>JAGQWV010000798.1 GCA_020437045.1 Saprospiraceae bacterium
GCTGGTTCTAATCATTTGCATGTCACGACCAATGAAGGGCAAAGCTGGAGTGTAATCAGTCCGGACCTTACTCGAAATGATCCGGAAACGCTAAAATCATCGGGAGGACCGATCACCCAAGACAATACTGGTGTAGAATTTTATGGAACTATCTTTGCCATTAGTGAATCTCCCTTCGAGAAAGATTTGATTTGGACCGGTTCTGATGATGGACTTGTTTATTTGACGAAAGATGCTGGGGCTACCTGGAATGAGGTAACCCCAAAGGATGCTCCTGACCATATCATGTGGAATAGCATTGATCCTAATCCATTTGTGAAAGGTGGTGCATATATAGCCGGTACCGCCTATAAATTTGGTGATTATCAACCATATCTGTATGAGACCAAGGATTATGGTAAGACATGGTCAAGAATTGATCAGGGAATTGATCGAGATCATTATACCCGGGTGGTAAGGGCTGACCCATTACGACAAGGGCTCCTATATGCTGGAACCGAATGGGGTATGTATATTTCATTTGATGATGGGAAGAGCTGGAATCCCTTTCAGTTAAACTTACCCATAGTCTCCATAAGAGATTTGCATATCCGGGATAATGCCCTGATTGTGGCGACCCACGGAAGGAGTTTTTGGATGATTGATGACCTGGGTCCATTGCAGCAACTTACTTCCGAGATCTCGAAGGAAAACTTCCACCTTTTTCAACCCAAACCCGCATACCGGATGTCGCAAAGTGGGTATGGGAGATTTAATGCTAAAACCGAAGGAGAAAATCATCCCAACGGAGTCATGTTTGACTTCTTTGTAAAAGATGCTTTCAAGGATTCAACCATTGTTTTGGAAATTCTTGAGAAAAATGGAGATTTAATTCAATCCTTCAGCACCAAATCCAAAGACAAAAAGCATCTTTTGAAAATAGATGGTACAGGAAACCGGCATCTTTGGGATATGCGATATGACGGATTCAAAGAATTTCCGGGTATGGTGTTGTACTCTTCACCTAATGTGGGTCCGAAAGCAGTTCCCGGCGAATATGTCGCCAGGTTAATTATAGCTAAAGACACTTCTGAGCAGATGATCGAAATCGATAAAGATCCACGGTTACCAAATACTGAAGAAGATTATCAGAAACAACTGGATTTCTTACTTGCTGTACGTGACCGTGTAAGCGAAGCCCATGAAGCTATTCTTGATATTCGGAAAATCAAGGATGATCTCGATTATATAAGTAACAAGATCAAGGATGATGAGACGAAATCTTCTTTGAAAGCATCCATTTCTGCAGTGAAGAAAGATTTAGAAACAATCGAAAACAATATCCACCAAACTCAAAATCGAAGCTCACAGGATGCTCTAAATTATGGCATAAAGGTCAATAACCGCCTCGCTTTCCTACTTGCAGATCAGCAACGTGGTGACTTCCCCCCGACTGATCAGGCCATCGAAGTTAGGCAAGAACTTTCTGCAGAGTTACAAGATCAACTTAATCTATTTGAAAAAATTAAGGAGAAATCACTTCCCGAATTGAGTCAGAAAATTCAGGAAGCGGGTATATCGCTCCTACAAATGCCAACAAAGAAGGAAAAACCTTAAGTGATACTATAAAAGAGCAGTCGACGAAAAGGCACACTGCTCTATAGTTTTTTCTCTACTTGAAGAAAGTATGTATTATCCTACTTTCTCGGCATAAAATGTCATGCTAAAAATGCCCAGGTCACTATCGTTCCAGAGCTTCTTTTTTGCTGTATCCAGAAATTGATCCAGGATCTCTTCCGGAATTTGTACTGGTTTTTCTTTTTGGATGGAAATATTTTGAAATCCAGCTTCTTCAATAATGCGTAGATATTCTGCCTTTTCCATAGCCCCGGAAACACAGCCTGCATATAATTCCGCCTCCTCTCGCAAAGCTTCTGGTATTTCCCCGACTATGATGACATCCGATATACTAAAGTGTCCTCCTGGTTTCAATATTCGATAAGTCTCCTGAAATGCCTTTTTACGGTTAGGTATTAAATTAAAGACACAAT
>JAGQWV010000799.1 GCA_020437045.1 Saprospiraceae bacterium
TAAAAATCACAGGTGCTTATTAAAATTCAGCTTAGGTAATTCATCTTTATTCCAGAATCTCCGCAGACCAGGTCCACCAGTGTATATACCTGATGTGCTTCTCTAATCAATCCCATTTTATGGGGATTCCTTTCTTCTCCCCAAATTCCGTGATGTGCCCACTCTGGATTATATACAACTTTGATCCAGATAAAATACCACCATGCAAAGTCAGCAAAAAAGCAATCAAATAAATATTTCGACTCGCGAACAAGAAATAGTTAACCTAACTGTGGAAGCGTATACAACCATCGAAAACGCTAATAAATCGCACCTAAGTAAGAACACTATCAAAAGCCATCGAAAAAATCTATTGCGAAAATTTCAAGTCAGAAACAAGGTAGAACTCCTCAGAAAGTCCATAACCAGAGGTTTTCTATCCATCTCATAATTGTATCACCCACACTAAATGTCATGAAAAAAACACTATTCTTAAATCTTATCTTTTGGGGAGTTACTTTTCAATTAATAAGTCAAACACCTAATTTTGAGGTAGAAGGTGATTATAAGGAGCATATCCGGCTAACACAGACTACTGGTCATATCGATTTGACGGCATCAAAAGATCCACTGGGTTTTCATATTCTGGACACAAATAACATCAAGCTATTGTCCGCGATCTCGGTAGACGCAGGCAATAATAGTACGATCGGTCGAGTGGGGCTCGGTACTGCCGCACCACAAAGCATGCTGAGCCTAAGAGGTCCGGACGATTACTTTAACGGGCCCAATATTCTCCTAACGGGTAAATCCAGTGACCAGATCGAATCGGGACGTATCCGGTTTGTTGAAGGCACAGCAACCAATAATTTTCGTGGGGCTTATCTGCATTACGATGGATCGGCAAATCGATTTCATATCGGGGTACACTCCGTAAATGGCTCGGATCTGGTTGACGAGATTAATGCTATTTCGATCAATCGCTCCAATGGCTTTGTAGGGCTGGGCACTCCAAATCCTGCGTCACAACTTCATTCCTTTGATGGCACCCAAACGACCGCACAAAGAAAAATACTCGGACTCTTCGAATCCACCTTCAACAAAAGACCAACATTATTTTTGAGTAAATCCGGAACGTCTGTTGGTTATGGCATTGAATATGACGGCACGGTGGGAAGCAACCTCAATAAACTCAAAATTTTCTGGAAGGATGTCAATCAGGAGCGAAATATCATCACCATTAATAATGGTACCAATGCCGGAAGAGTGGGTGTCAATACCAGTACTCCGGTGACCGATTTTGAAGTTACAAGCGACTTAAATCCAACCTTACGAATCACCAATCCGGTACCAACCACACTCAACACCAACCCCAAATTACAATTTGATGAATCTTCCAGTACAACACAGGATTGGCAATTATCTACCGATGCCGGCGGCTTACTTTTGAGTGAGGGCAACGCTTCAGGTGCAATGACTCCATTATACAAATTTGACAATGATGACTTTATACCGTTCACCACCAATTCCATCAATATTGGTCGAAGTCTTTATAGATTTAAAGGAATATTCCTCACCGAAAGTCCCAATGTCAGCTCAGATAGAAGACTTAAAAAAGAAATCAAACCTATTGACCATGGATTAGAAGCGGTACTAAAATTAAACCCGGTACGCTATCAACTGATTCAGGGAGATGACCGGACTACTCTTGGATTAATTGCCCAGGAAGTGCTTCCGGTAATTCCGGAAATTGTGGACGTTCCACAAAGTTCGGAAGATTATTACGCCTTGCACTATACAGAATTAATACCTGTTCTGATAAAAGCCATACAAGATCAACAAAAACTTATAGAGGGATATAAGAATACCCTGCAAAGCATGGTTGCCGATATAGAAAATCTAAAAACAATTAATGGGCACAATCAGATCTCCAGCGGTCAACTCAATAATGACAAATGAAGACATAAAGAATAGCATCAATACATTCTGACTATCAGGAGGAAGGTGCCCGGTTCTGTTTTATTGATCAATAAATGCTTGATAGGCACAGGTAAACCGGTCCATAAATGCTGAATAAACCGGATTTTTAGCCAACGCCTGGGGGTCACCAATCATGATTACCTGATCCTTAGCCCGGGTAAGTGCGACATTTAATTTACGATCTATATGATCAGAAGACAAGTTGATCAAATTATCCAATTGATTTTCGGAATTAACACATAGGGAGATAATTATAATATTTTTTGCACCACCCTGAAAACGCTCAACCGTGTCAATTAACAATTGATCTAAAAAAATATTACGCGATTCCAGTTCAGTTTTAATCTGGGCGATTTGTGCCCGAAAGGGAGTAATCACTCCGACATCAGATAACGATAATGTTTTATTATTAACTTCATATAATTGAATTAGTTTCTCAATAACCTCCGCTACAAATTTAGATTCCGCTACATTGATTTTACTATTAAACAATTCTTTTGATCGTACGGGAAAAAATAGAACTCGTCGGGTAGACAAATAAGTGCTTAACAGATCATCCGGTATCTTCTCAAAATGCAGCGGTGCTGATTGTTGAATATTTTGATTTCCCGGAAGGATTTTTAACATACCTCCATAAAATTGATCACTGGGAAATTGCATGACATCCTCATGCATTCGGCCCTGATAGCTTAGCTTATCATATGCCCACGACCAGCCTTCTTCTTCACATCGTGAAAAAATTCTTTCGAAATAGGAATTCCCGAGATCACTTACTCCAATCGAAATCAAAGATTCATCATTAACCAATCGTTCTTGTTGACCCTGAGTCACCACTGCCGCAAGTTGATGATGATCTCCAATCAATAATACTTTCTGAAAACCGGGAAGTAATCCGGCGACCATTGGCTCTAATACCTGGGTAGCTTCATCGATAATCAATCGATCAAATTTCTTTAACTCAAACAATTCCGGTTTTCCCAATACGGAAGATATGGTACCTACAACCACTCGGTACTTCAAAATAGCCCTTTGCAAATCAATCCTACTAGTGATGTCTGCAGTCAGGGTATTTAATAGATTGTTCCGGTAGCGTAGATCAGTCGAATATTTCGAACCGATTCTAAGAAAATCGGGAAGACCGGCGGCGATTAGGGCATGACAAACTTCATCTACAGCACGGTTCGTGTAGGCCAGTAATAATATTTGTTCATCCGTCTGATTTATTAAGTACTGTAATAAATATTTAACAATGACACTGGTTTTACCGGTACCGGGTGGTCCCCACAATAAAAAATAGTCTTCGGCACTGATAATCTTACCCATGATCCGGTTTTGCTCATCGGTCAGTTGCTGGTGATGCGGCCATTCTTTCGGTTTTGATGGTGCAGGAGGTTTTAACGAAAGAAATTTCTTTCGTTCCGGTAGCTGATAATTGCAAAACTGAAAAAGCGAACGAAACAATACATTAAATCCACTGTCCAGGGAGTCATGCTCCATATTCCAAAATTCATAATTTCGGAAGAGCGAATCATTAAATTGTTTAGCCCGGAGTCTCACAGTTATCGAACTTGTATCCAGCGCAATAATAGTGCCTTTAAAAAGCTGACTGGACAACGGAGCCTCACTCTTAAATGCCGGATAAAAGATGGTTAAATCACCCAGAAAAAAATTGGCCAAAAAAAAAAAAAAAAAGGTCATCAGGCAATCCTATTTAGGCCTTCAAATAATTTTGGAGAAGGAGCACTGCTTGATCTTCGGAGGTTGAAATTGACACCACTTTAAAAGGATAAACTTGGGGATAATATGATTTCCTTTAATTGAGGCAAGTTATTTGTTCTATATTGTTAACTAATAAGCATAGACGTCATAGGTAGACTTCCACGAGTCAAAAATGAAAATATTAATATATGCAAATACTTCGCAATATGATTAATAGTGATAAAAGTTATTATCTGCAAATAAAAATTGAAGTAGTCATTATAGCACTATGTTTTTTCTCCAGTTTGTCATTGTCGGAATTATATGCTCAAAATTCCTCTGACAATCAATTGTTGAATCGACAATTATGTGAAGATGTTTCTTTTAAAGGACTGAAGGAAATAGCTGTTATTTACCAACCAGTTCCTAGTAATCAAGGAATAACTAATGATGGAGTATATTTATATGTTTCGCCCAATCATAGCACGATTGAAAAAAGAAAGATTAGTAATTATGAATTGATAAAGTCAGCGCAGTATCCTGATCTTATCGGAGGTTTGTTTTATGATCCAGAAAGGGATGAAATTCTTACCTGTAGTGGTGAATATGAAACTGGTGGAGACGCATTTATCAGTCGGATTAATAAAAATACTCTTGCAAAAATAGAGACTATAAATATATCTGAATACACGGAGCATGGGGTGAATGCAATCGTACGATTCGAGGATAAAATTTACGTGAGTGAAACTGCTGTTAATGATGATATGGAACCAAAATCTTGGCATTCCTTCGACTCAGATTTTAATTTTATAGAATCAGTTTTTTCTCATGTGACAACTTCAGGTAGTTTTGATTGGCAGGATGCAACTGTATATGATGGGAGGATTTAT
>JAGQWV010000800.1 GCA_020437045.1 Saprospiraceae bacterium
TATCATATACTTAGTAATGAAGATAGATTATTAGTTTAATTTATTAAAAAGCTTACCGATCAAAATATTTTACCAGGATAAAGTATTCTAGTATTAGTACGAATACTAGAATACCGTTTATGTTGGAGTGAGACCTCTAGTTCAAATTTTGATATAATGGCAGGGTATGAAGAAAAGCTTTAGTATTGGCGACCTCTTTCGGGCTGCCTGGAATGATTACAAACAGAACTGGGGGATATTGATCCTTATTGGCATTATCTTTGCTTTGGTAGGAATGCTTGGCAAGATGGGTCATGGATTTCACGGAGCCTCAATGATCGGGCTTCTCGGGTGGCTCCTCCAGATGTACCTCAGCCTTGGGTTTATTCGCCTGTTGTTGAATATTGTTGATGGGAAACCTCGCAAGATTGAAGATATCTTCCACGGAGCGAAATCAATATCACATTTCGTTTACTTCCTCGTGGTTGCCTTGTTGTACGGCGCGATGGTTGGTCTTGGTATGGTACTCCTCGTCATTCCGGGACTCGTCGCGTTGGTTGGATTTATGTTTGCCCAGTATCTGATTGCAGAAGAAGGCGAGGGTATTTTTGAATCATTTAAAAAGAGCTGGGAACTAACAGCTGGCAATCGATGGAAAATCTTTTGGTTGTTTATCGTGGTGCTATTCTTTAATCTCTTTGGGTTGATTGCCTTGGTGATTGGTCTTGCGATTACGATCCCTGTAACGTACCTTGTGTGGGCACGGCTTTATCGAACTCTTGGTACTGGCGTTGCTGAATCAGCACCTGCCGAGAACGTCATGATCTATGAAGAAACCATTATCGTCGAGACAACAGACGATGCTGAATAGATTTAAATAACAAGCCGCAAGGCTTTTTATTTTTTGCGAATGTTGTAGAATATTGGAAAATATAAAAAACATATAATGATTAAAACAAAACTTGCTGCTGCAGATAATAGATTTCCCGGTATGGTTTTATATGAGATAGATTATCTCACTGATCCTGTACAAGAATTTCTATTTCAAAATTACCAATATGTTGTTGACGAGGATATAGAGGACGTCATTGTGATGAAAAAGAAAATGAATCAAAAAATTCCACTTGTTGGATTAGGCAACTATTTTTTTCTTAATAGATCTTTGGAACTGAATGAAATTAATTATTATGCTCATATAGTTTTTAGGTCTTGGCTTAATAATGACTTCCATCCTATATTTTTACCCACTCGTGATTTCTTCTTATTAAAAAAGAGTTATCCTAGTGGACGCAATGATTCAATCTATTATCGTTATAGTATTGTTCAGATCTTTGAACTACCTTTACCTACTAGAGAATTACTTTGTAGAAGGATTAGAGGTATCTATGGTGTACATTTAGAACCTTTTGTTTACAATACTCTGATGATTGGAAGTAATGGTATTGATGAATCAGAATCCAATAATGGTATTCATCTTAATTCTAAAAAGGAACTTGAAATTTACCAATTTAAAAAAATTTACGTACCAAAATAAAGCAGCCACCCAGGCTGCTTTTTTCTTACCCATTATCGATTTCGTCCCTACGGTCATTCATATCAGCGTTATCATCGCTCGGCCATGATGAGTTTTCCGCCATTCCTTGTCCTGAGTTTGTCGAAGGATCCATATCCATATCTTTTGATCCCATCGCTCCTTGGTACTGTGCCTTACCAAAACCAAGGATCGGATAAAAGATAAACGGCAGGATGATCATACCGATCGTAAAGCCTTCACTCTTGCCGAATGACTTTGACATGAGGTTGGTTGACCAAATGGTCCAGATAATGCCAATGTAAGGAATCATCATGAGGATCACCCAGTACCACGGCTTGCCGATGATTTTTTGAATAATAAAGAGGTTATAGATGGGGATGATCGCCTCCCATCCTTTGCGGCCTGCTTTTTGGAACACGCGCCACATGCCAGCGATCGTAACGACGATGACAACCAAATAGAGGATAGCGATACCACCCGAGAATTCTGTTTCGTACATAGTTTGTAAGATTAAATGCCTAACAATCGTAGCAAAGAGGCTACTAGGTATCAGTATACTCCTCTCTGAGGGGAAAAGGGAAGGGACTAAATATTATTTCTAAAGTTTTTCTAGAAGATCTTTACAGTTTCCCTTAATCACGACAGCACCCTTGTCCACTGATAAGCCTATTTTTTCATACCAGGTCAAAGGAAATTCTTTCTCAGAAAAAGTGATAGCTTCGAATATTTCGACCCCGTATTTATCCTTTGCCTTGCTGATAATCTCTTTAAGTAATAGAGTGGCGATTCCTCTCTTTTGAAAATTAATATCGACAAAGACGACCCCATCGGTACAACGCATTCCCGTCCTCCAAGGTTTTATGTTGGTCGCAATGGCCCCGACTAGATTATCATTATCATCACAAGCACAGAGGAACATATCTGGTTGTTTTTCAAACCAATATTTTAGATATTCGAGAGCATATTTTTGTTCCCATGGTTTATCAGGAGATATATTCGTAAAAGAATCTGAGAAGATTTTTGACAGTGTTTCGAGATCATCTTTTTTAACTAATCTAAGGGAGTACATACCTTCTTCATTATATCAGTAATTCAAGACAGGGACTTGGTCACAAATAAATTTCCTGACGGAAATTTTTCGCGACCCCAGCTCGGTATGTTTGCCTTTCATCCGCCTTTCGCCGAATTCAAACAAACATATACCTGCGCTTTTCTCATCGAGTCGAAGCGTCCGCAGGGACGCTTCTCCTAACGAATACAATAATGAAAAAGCCAAGTGCAAGGCTTGGCTTTTTCATTATTGTTGCGGGGGCTCGATTCGAACGAGCGTCTTCAG
>JAGQWV010000801.1 GCA_020437045.1 Saprospiraceae bacterium
ATTTAGAAAATTTGCAGGTGTTCTAAAGAAGAGGAGAGGGGCGAATCTACATTCGTCACTGATAACTACCTACCACTTGATAATTTTTTGATAGCCCGTGATTTCGCTGGTTCTTATCCTTAAAAAATAGGACCCGGTTGGCCAGGTACTACTGTTGATGATGAGCCCGTTTTGCACAATGGGTAATTGTTGATGATAGACGATTTTTCCCGTAACATCGGCTATGGACAGATCGACCAGTCCGGACAAGGAAGTCAAGTCGATGTAAAATTTGTCTTGTGTGGGATTGGGATAGGTTTGCACCAGGCTAAATTCCGGTTCTCGGGTGCCGGTAACCATGTCTACCGTGTGATCCAAATTGAGTCGTCCACCGCTAACGGTACGATCCTTTAAGGTAGGCACAACAGTGACGCCATCAAGAATATATCTTTTCAGGTTTAAAATAGCTTCGGTAGGACTTAACCGGGCATCGTCACAAAATGTGGCTTCCTGCAGACTGTAGAGCAAGCCGATTGCTCCAGCTACATGTGGAGCACTGAAGGATGTGCCACTGTCCTTACGATAAGTATTATTGGGTCCGGCTACCTCTATCTGCTCTCCCGGAGCCCCGAGATCTACATTATTCTTACCCCAAGCTGCCACAGCAAGCTCATCATTTTTATCTGTATTTGTTACTATGATTAAATAATCACTCGAGCAATCACTGGGAATGTCTCCAAAAATATCTGTATTTGATTGATCGTTTTCTGTAGCACCAACACTAAGAATACCGACTTCTCCCAGATCATTATACATATCACACATCAACTGAAAGTCTTTTTCTTTAAAATTCTCAACACCCCAGGAATTGTTTACCGCTACGATATATGCTCCTTCAGCTCCATTCGTATCATTGTATTTTTGGCGAAGGGCATAAATATAGTCGTAGGCCTCAATGGCAAGTGCCTGATCCTTGTCTTCCGAGCTGACGATCAGCAATTTTACATTCCAGTTTACTCCGGCGATGCCCACTCCATTATTACTATTAGCAGCCACCACACTACTGACCGATGTACCGTGATATCTTGGATCAACTTTGTGTTTATCATTACCAGTGTCCAGGTTCAGCCCGGCATAGTCATCTTTATATCCATTTTGATCGTCATCAAAATTATTGTTCGGTATTTCTCCTTTATTGTGCCAAATAAGGTCCTGGAGGTCTTCATGGTCCTGATCGAAGCCATAGTCAAAGACAGCGACCACGATGGTATCCCCACAGGGAGTCAATCCTCCGGTCGTCTTATTCCACAGGTTTTTAAGTCCGATACGATCTAAATTCCATTGTTCCGGAAACAATGGGTCATTAGGAGTGATTACTCCTCCACGTCTCTTCAAAGGATAATTATATTGTACCAATTCAACGGCCGGATCATTCTCCAGTTTCATTTTTTCATCCTCAAGGTCAGTTTCGTTAGTAAAATCGAATCGATAAATGGCTTTCCTCTGTACCACCAAGCGTACATCAGAGCGCGTTCCTATTCGACGTTTATAATTATTCAAACTTGCTGAGTAGTCCCTGCCTTCTTTAAATTTTACCAGGAGGCTTTTGGGCTTTTCAACTTGCTGTGCAGATATTTTTACGATATACGAAGTACTCGTAAGGATCAGGAGTAAAAAGATGCGTAACCACATATTTGCAAATATTGTCACATATAAAGGTAAGTGAATATGTTGGAATTCGTTCGAATGCCTGCCCGGTTGGTCTCAGTTTAACATTACTTTTGGTCGACGATCACCATCTCATTAATTCCGTTGAAAGCCAGCCGCTTGATATTGGTAATGCCGTATTTTTCAAGATTGGCTACTTCCTTCCATTGATTTTCTCCAAATTGATCCAGTCGATAAAGTTTACTGCCCTGGCCCATAAGAATCGAATCATCATCCAACAATGTGAAGTCTTCAGATCCTGGCAGTGTCTTCTTTACTATTTCACTTAGTAAAGTTTCCGGTCGCAGTCGCTTGAGAAACCAATAATCATCAGAGAATTTATGAACATAAATCAGCTGTCCATCTTTAGTCATTCTTAAGGCGCGTCCGATATTGTTGGAGATGAATTTTTTCTCACCGGTCTTACTGTTTGTTAGATAAAGCTTATTTGGGGTGCCAACTTCAAAAATAGCCACCCAATTGTCATTCATCTCCTGAAAATAGCCCACATTTTCCCAATCCTTTAACCATGCTTTTCCTCCGTTGGATCGATCGAGGGGATATTGCCACAAAATCTGTTTGTCTCCATTCTCCACGTCAACGACCACACAATTAAATAACTTGGGGTCCTGCATCGACAGGGTGGGGGAGTATTCCCGGTCTGGAGTCTTTGTAATGCGTGTCATCTCATGCGATCGCAAGTCCAATTGAAAAATGTCGCTATTCGCAAGGTCTTCCTTGGGGGCGGCAGTGAGAATCAGCGTATAGTTGTCTATAAAATATGGCTGGTTATTGTATCCATCCGGATTAAATTCCGATAGCAAACGAGGTTGGTGAAGTTCATATTTTCCAGCAATCTCTAAAAGGTCAAAAAGGTAAAGATTGCTCTTTTGTGCACCGAGCCATAAAGGAATCTGTAAGACCATTAAGCTGAATAATGTGCGTCGGAATTTATGCATCAAACCTATGGTTTTTTAGCTCCGGTAAAAATGCGATCCCATCGAATGCCATTCTTGATATCTCCGTATTTCGTAGAAAACCAGATAAACAGTGGTTTACCGACAATATGATCTTCAGGCACAAATCCCCATTTTCTGGAGTCAGCAGAGTTGTGACGATTATCCCCCATCATAAAATAATAATTTTGTACAAACGTATATGTTTCAACTAAGTTGTTGTCGATATATAATTTACCCTCTTTGATCTTAACTTCGTCATGTCCTTCATACTTTGAAATCGTAAAACCGTATTTAGCTACATTCTCAGGAGTAAGTTGGATTGTTTCACCCTCCTTCGGAACCCATAGAGGCCCGAATTCATCAGTACTCCACTTTATAACGGAGTTATCAGTAAAATTACTAGGTTCTGGTCTATTTAGCTTATTTACTTTGGCATCCAATACTACCTGCAGTTTAGCCAGTTCATCCATATCTTTTTGCAACGCCCCTTTTACAACATATGCATTCTCTGCACCA
>JAGQWV010000802.1 GCA_020437045.1 Saprospiraceae bacterium
AATAATGAGGTAGCCCTAAGTGAATCTCTTTTGGGTTTACATCTGTGTACCCGAATTGACGGATTATATACTGCAGGAAAAATCGTCGAGACAGAAGCCTACAGGGCTCCCGAGGACAAGGCATCACATGCTTATGGAAATCGTCGAACGAACCGAACCGAGACCATGTTTAAATCGGGTGGTCATGCCTATATCTATTTATGTTATGGGATCCATCATTTATTTAATGTAGTCACCGGACCTGCAGATACTGCTCATGCAATTCTCGTCCGGGCGCTGGAGCCATCGGATGGCATTGATGTAATGTTAGAAAGAAGAAATATGGATCGGTTGGACAGACGACTGACCAATGGACCAGGTAGCTTGACCAAGGCAATGGGAATAACCACGCATTGGGACGGAGTATTGCTCGATACAGAGAAAAACATATGGATTGAAGATCGGGAAAGAAGACTTGAGCCCGAAGATGTAATAAGAAGCCCCCGGGTCGGCGTTGATTATGCAGCAGAGTGCGCATTGTGGAATTGGCGATTCAGAATCAAAAATAATCAGTGGTGCAGCCCGGCTAAATAAAGCAAATAACAAATGAAGTTTTCCCGTACCATCTTCCTTCTGTTCCTCATACCGCATCTGTTGGTAGCCCAGGACTTTGTAAATTACAACAATATATACCTGCCCAATGTCAAATCGGTCTTGTTTTCCATCCCCGGCCTTTACACCTCCGCACCGATTATTAATCTGCAAGGAGGTCAACTAAACCTTTCTTTTGACGAACTGAGTGAAGATGCCCGTTACCTGCGCTATAAAATTGCCCATTGCGACCGTGACTGGACCCCCAGTGATCTTGAGCCGATGGAATTTATAGAGGGATTTAATGATGAAGAATTACGCAATGTTGAGTTTTCTGTCAATACGAAAGTAACCTACACTCATTATCAGCTCAATATCCCAAATAATGATTTAAGATGGACTAAATCCGGAAATTACCTGCTGCATATTTACGATGAAGATACCGGTGAACCTCTGATCACCCGCCGGTTTATGGTAATGGAAAATGTGGTCAAAATAGCCGCCAATCTAAAAAGACCAGCGGATGTCGGAAAACTTACGACCCATCATGAGGTGGAGTTTACCGTAAATCACAAAGAGTTTCCGATAGCAAATCCTCGACAGGAGATCAAAGCGATTGTCATGCAAAATTATCGCTGGGATAATGCGATCTATGATATCGAGCCTTTTCTCGTTCAGGGAGATGAATTGATATTTAACCATCTGGATCGGATTGTATTTCCCGCTGGAAAAGAATTTCGCTCCGTAGATATACGCAATCTGCGCTTCCCTTCGCAGAATGTGGCCGAAGTAGACCGATTTGCGTCCGTGCCAGAGGTGGTGATGAAACCAGATGAGAAGAGGACATACCAGAACTACCACCTGGTACCTGACCTGAATGGATGGTTTATCATTAAAACGAATGAGGATGATGATTCAGATGTGGAAGCTGATTATGCCCATATTCTGTTTTCACTTGAGTCAGCGCAACCGTTATTCGATTATGACGTCTATTTAATGGGTGGCTTTTGTGATTGGCAAATTCAACCGAGGTACAAAATGGAATATGAAGATCGCTATTCGGCTTATTTTGGCGAAGCAACATTAAAGCAAGGCGTTTATGACTATATCTATGCTGCAATGCCCAAAGATGGTGGACCACCAGACCTGGAGATGTTGGAAGGAAACTGGCATGAGACTGAAGACTATTACACGATCCTGGTGTATTATCGACCTTTTGGTCAACGATATGACCGGCTGATCGGTGTTACGACGATCAGTCAAAAATAGGTCATTGATCCATAAAGGACTATGATTTATATAATAAGCTTAGTAAAGCTCTTTAAGAACTCTAACATTGTATATAATTTAATACAGCAATGCTTATATCTATGCTTTCCCGAATAATAATGAGTACCCTTGTAATTCTGGTGCTGTGCCATGCGATCGATGCGCAAGAGGTTTGGACCCTAGATCGATGCA
This sequence comes from Saprospiraceae bacterium, assembly GCA_020437045.1. GTDB lineage: Bacteria > Bacteroidota > Bacteroidia > Chitinophagales > Saprospiraceae > JABDMH01. Next base: position 2,032 of record JAGQWV010000802.1, read on the forward strand.
TCGATTATGCCATCGAAAACAGTCTGTCCGTAAAAGAGGCTTCCGTGTCCAGAGATGCTGCGGTCATCGACCAGAAAATGGCAAATCAGCTGCGATATCCCAATGTAAGTGGTTCAACTGGATATAATCTGAGTCTGGGCCGGCAAGTTGATCCAACGACCAATGATTTTATCAATCAACGATTTGCTAATCAGGGTCTTAGCATCTCTGCTGGTGCCACGCTTTTCAACGGAAATCGAATCACGAACCAAATAAAAAGAGCACAATTCGGTAAAGATGCGGCAGATCTTGATTTAGAGCAGATCAAGAACGATCTTGCACTTGATGTATCCCTGGCATTCATCCAGATTCTCTTTTCGCAAGAAAATCTGAACAATGCCCAGAAAAGTCTGGACCTGATCAACAGTCAAATTGAACAAATGGACAAGCAAATAGATGTTGGTGCCAGACCTAAAAATGCCCGTTTGGACCTCGTTGCTCAGGCAGCAACGAGTGAACAGCTCGTTATAGCCGCGCAAAATGATATTGACATCGCCTATCTCAGTCTCAAACAGCTGTTGCAACTCGATGATTCTTACGAAATGACGATTGAAGCGCCAAATATCTCCATACCTACCGAATATGAAACGGAAGCGGCTAAAACTGGTGAGGTCTACAAACAAGCACTAGGCTGGCAACCTTCCATAAAAGCGGGAGAACTTCGTAAACGTAATGCTGAACTGGGAGTGGCAATATCCAGGGCAAACCTTTTGCCAAGTCTTGGAATCGGTGGAAGTTTAAATACAAACTGGTCCAGCCAATTTCAACAATTTGTAGACGGCGGAACAGAACTAATGACCCAAGAGTTTATCCTAAACGGAGAACCGGTTACTGTGGAATTTGAGTCGCCAGTGGTCAATCGCGTAGATGTAAAATACCTTGATCAGCTGAATCAGAATCTCGGTTACGGTTTTGGATTGCAAGTCAATGTTCCGATTTACAGCCGTGGTCAAAACAAAGGTGATCTGGATTTAGCCAAGCTGGAAGTAGTGCGTAGCGACATCGCCAACGAGCAGGTGAAAAATCGACTTAAAACGGATGTGCAGAGGGCTGTCACAGATGTGAAAGCAGCTAGAAAAAGTTATGAAGCCGCAATGCGCGTTGCCGAAGCAAGAGGAGCTGCATATCAGGATACTGAAAAGAGGTTTAACCTCGGAGTAGCCAATAGTTTTGAATTTATTACCGCACAGAATCAACGTGATCAGGCAGAAGTAGAATTGATTATCGCCAAGTACGATTATATTTTCAAATCGAAAGTGCTGGATTACTATCAAGGCAAAAGGATAACTTTAAATTAAATGACCATAAAAAGAAAAAGCCGCTTATACCTCTTCCTCCTACTTCTTCTCTTAATACTTGTTTCACTTGCTATCTATAAGAGCAAGCATCGTCAGAAAGGTGAACAAGTCGAAACGGCCAAAGTAGAAGTCAGAACGATTAAAGAACTGGTTTCTGCCAGTGGAAAGATTTTTCCTGAAAAGGAAGTGATCATAAGTTCAGATGTATCTGGAGAAGTTGTCAGCCTTTTAGTGGAAGAAGGTGATTCTGTCCGTATCGGAGACTTACTTGCTAAGATTGATCCGGAAGCCTATGAATCATCTGTAGAAAGAGGACGGGCATCGGTCAATAATACAAAAGCACAACTGGCAATCTCCAAAGCAAATGCAGAGAATGCAAAGGCCCAGAAAGCGCAGACCAAGGCACAATATGAAAATGCCAAACGCATCTACGATCGAAATAAACAACTCTACGAACAGGGAGTTCTTTCGCAAGCCGAATATGAATCTTCGCTATCTGATTTGCAGTCGATGGAAGCTAATCTAGTGGCAGCCGATGCCAGCCTGAATTCTGCCAATGAAAACATTAAGGCTTCAGAATTTGCGGTCAAGAGCTCAGAAGCGGGTCTTAAAGAACTCCAAACCAGTTTGAAACGTACTAATATCTTTGCTCCTGTTGATGGAATCATCTCGAAATTAGATATTGAGGAAGGTGAACGCGTCGTCGGTACTATCCAAATGACGGGTACGGAAATGATGCGTATCGCTAACTTATCCATCATGGAAGTTCAAGTCGATGTCAGCGAAAACGACATTCTTAGAGTCAGTATTAGAGATACCGCTGAAATAGAGGTTGATGCCTACTTAGATCGTAAGTTTTTGGGTGTCGTGACTGAAATAGCCAATTCCGCCTCTTCCGTGGGTACGAGTGCCGCGCTAACCACCGATCAGGTTACCAATTTTGTGGTAAAAATCCGCATGGATCAAAAATCGTACGAAGACCTGGTAACCCCAGTTAAACCATTTCCGTTTCGACCGGGCATGTCCGCTTCCGTGGAGATCAATACCAATACGGTACAAAACGCGTTAACCATTCCGATCCTGGCCGTCACCACACGAGATATAAATAAAGACAAGGAAGAGGAGACGAAGAGGGAGGAGAATTTGCATGAAGTTGTCTTCAAATGTCTGGGTGACACTGTACAAATGGTCCAGGTAGAGACAGGTATTCAGGACGATAACTATATTCAGGTTTTATCGGGATTAGAAACCAATGAGGAAGTCGTGAGTGGTCCCTACTCTGTGGTCAGCCGGCAATTAAAACAGGGAGACTTCTTCAACCGAAAAGAAAAATCGGGATCAGACACCAAGTAAAGTGCTATTTTAGTGTCCTTCCATGATGTCGATGTGGCAAAATCAGACGGCGATTATCGTATTTCTTCGGGTTCCTGAACTGGGAAAGGTAAAGACCAGATTGGCGAAGACGGTTGGGCCCGAAAAGGCTTTGCAAATCTATGAGTACCTAGTAGAAAAAACTCTGATAGAAGTTCAAGCGACAGACCTGCCGGTGTTTCTCTACTTCCATCCTCATGTGGATGAGGTGATTGTAAAACGGTTTCCCAAATTCTTTCCAAGATTACAATCAGGTACGGATTTGGGATTAAAAATGTATCACGCCTTTGAAGAAGTATTAAATAGCTACCCAAAGTCGATGATAATCGGCACCGATTGTCCGTACATTACCAAAGATTTACTAATTAAAGCTAGTCAGTTATTAGAAAAAAATGATGTAGTCGTGGGACCCGCCCTGGATGGAGGGTACTATTTACTAGGTCTGAAGAATAATATAAGAGAAATCTTTGAAGACATTTCCTGGGGCTCTGACTCAGTGCTTGATACTACCATAGATGTGATCCGAAAAATGCAGATATCTTATTCCCTTCTTCCCCGTTTGAGTGACATCGATTATCAGGAAGACTGGGAGATCTACCAACAATCAAATTTCAAATTTTAGCTAAAATTTGCTGCGCTGATGTTTTATGACTGGGATCAAATGCAACCGTTTTTTCAAGCCAATTTCTTGCCTCAGTTTGGTTGCCTGTTTTAAGGTATGCCAGAGCCAAATACCAAGGTGTTCGTTGATTGAGGTCCTGATAAGTTTCATCCAGACAATTTCTGAAAAGGGAAATGCTCTTTTCTGCATCACCTGAGGCTAATAAACTGATACCTTGATAAAATTGCAGATCCTTATTATCTGGATATTGATCCCTGATTTCACTAATGGCTTTAGCCGCTTGCGCAAAATCACCTTTTTCATAAAATGTAAAAGCTTCGGTTAGCGATGTCGTGCTGGTCGAACCCTCGCCCCTGTTTAACATCAAATAGGTGCTACGTGGTGCTTCAAAATATTGATTGGCTAATCGAACCGATTGGTTTGGTCTGATCAACAAAAAAACTGGTATCATCAATAAAAGTAGAACGGCAGCTACTCTTTGTATCCAAACGATGGTCCGAGTCTTGCTTTTCTTTTCTTTAACGACATCTTTGGTATCTAACCACTTATTAAATCTACCATCCAGTTTATCCAAAGCGGTTTTGGCCGATTGATCCGAATCGATATATTGATAACCTTCCAATGCTTTTCTGTCCAGATCATCTATTAATGGCAGCTGACCATCCGGTTTGCCCAAGAGTTCAAGTAATTCTTTTCTGGTCAATTTTTCCGACATCTTCTGAAAATTAGTTAGTGATAGTTGAGTGTGTCAAGAACTCTTCTCCAATTCTAGTCTAAGGTTGCGCTTTCCGTTCTGAATGTAACTTTTAACTTTCTTTTCCTCATAGCCCGTTAAATCGGCAATTTCCTTATAGGATTTCTTTTTAAAATAAAACCAAACTATACATTCTTTCTGCGGTCCCTTGAGAGCCTCAATAGCCTCGTGGAGTTTATTTTCCTGTTGTTCAATATGAAGATGCAGTTCTTCAGATTTTTCCATATTCTCCTCATCATCAATGTGCGAAAGATCATCAATCAGCACATGAGTTTGGCCACGCAATCTCATGTAACAATGATTGCGAGTTACGAGGAAAAGCCAATTTTTGAAATCTTTAATTTCGTAGCGATGCAGATTTTGAATTAACTGTTCCATGATATCCATTACTGCATCTTCGCTTGCTTCCTGATTCTTGAGATATCTCAAACACCAACCAAAGAGAAGATGTGCATATCGTTGATAAAGTATGGCAAAGCCTTTTTTATCTCCTCGCTGCTTGATATGTTTCAGCAAAGTTTCATCGGTCATCTCCGTCAGGGCTTGCATCAGATTTTCATTAGGTCTCTCACGAAGATAGAGAAATCTTCAGGAACCTTTAATCATACGAACTTGTGAGAATTAGGCACTTTGTTCTTCACAGTATTTAAGGAAAAGATCCTGTAGTAGCAAACTGATTTGGCCCGCCTGTCCGGTGCCAATAGAATAGTCATTTATTTTGCTTACACTCAAGACACCCTTGGTTGTACTGGTAATAAAACACTCTTGGGCAGATATTATTTTGGCGATGGGTAACGGGGCTTCCACCACAGTCATGCCTTCCCTTTTTGCCAGTTTTATCACATGCTTGCGAGTGATCCCTGAAAGCACATTTGCCTCTGTTGTATGAATGATACCATCTTCATCAATCAGGAAGAAATTAGCTCTAGAGGTTTCTCTGATGAACCTGCCATCGTGATACAATAGGTCCATCGCATTAGCATTTGCCAACGCATCCCGATTTTTCAAGGCATTAGCATAATGCAACGTTTTAATCCGTGGCTGATCTTTAAGATATCGTTGCAACAACAAAGTGACACCCTGATCGTAGACCATAGGATCTTTCAGGTAGTCAGGATGTTGCAGAATATATAAATTGCTCTTACTTGGTGTATAACCATCAATGGCGTAACCTCCTGTCAAAACTAATTTCGCATAACCTTTGGACATCTGATTCTTATGCGCCAGTTCCACGACTCTGTCATGTAGTTCTTGCCTGCTCACAGGTACCTCAAGGTTCATTAAGGCAGCAGAACCATAAAACCGATCGAAGTAATCTTGTTCAAAAAGAGGTATAAAATTGGCCACAGGAAAAAAGTCAAAAATGCCATAGCCCCTGAGCAAACCAACATCATTAACAAAAATTTGCGCTTCGTTTGCTTTGACAATTACTCCGTTTAAATTATGATATTCTATCATTTTCAGTCTATGATTAAAATCCGATTGCTGCATCATCCCCCCGTGGATCGGCTCCACCTTCCAAATCACCATTTGGTAAAACTAAAATTGCATCAACTCTGCCGATGTTTCCTCTCTCTTCAAAAGTGTGACCCAAGCGTATTAACTTCTTTTTGACACTTTCATTGAGGGCATGGTCTTCTGACAAAATGCGATCCGGCAACCATTGATTGTGTACTCGCCTGGCATTGACGGCTTGCTGCATATTCATGCCATGATCTATTACATTTAAAATGGTCTGGAATACGGATGTAATGATCGTACTGCCACCGGGAGTTCCTACTACCATAAATAGCCCATCCTGATCATCTACTATCGTTGGCGTCATACTGCTCAACATACGTTTTTCCGGAACTATTTCGTTAGCTTCCGCTCCTACCAAACCAAATTGATTTGGTACACCGGCCTTGACAGAAAAGTCATCCATTTCATTATTAAGGAAAAAACCCGCTCCTTTCACAAGGACTTTACAACCAAAATAACTGTTTAAAGTGGTGGTTATGGAGACAGCATTTCCATCTGGATCTACCACCGAGAAGTGAGTAGTTTGAACACTTTCTACAATCTCGACATTACCTTTTTTGATGTCCGAAGCTGGAGTGACTCTATTCAATTTGATATCAGCCATTCTATTCCTAATATAATCCTCATTGAGGAGCATATCGACCGGTACTTCGTAAAAATCAGGATCTCCCAAATAAGTAGCCCGATCGGCGTACACTCTCTTTTCCACTTCGGTCATCACATGCACCGACTTCCAGCTATTATGCCCAAATCGCGATATGGGAAAGGCTTCGACCCCTTCCAGCAATTGGATTAAAGCAACACCACCGCTGGAAGGTGGCGGCATACTGATAATACGTTTTCCACGGTAGTTTCCGATCAAAGGCTCACGCCATACGGATTGATAAGATTCAAGATCGTCGTACGAGATGATACCACCTCCGCTCTGCATTTCATCGACAATTAATTTTGCCGTTTCACCTGAATAAAATCCATCTCGACCATCATCACGAATTCTTTCCAGTGTTCTAGCCAAATCTTCCTGAACCAATTTATCACCGGCTTTCCATTCAACCTCCTTTAGTAAATGAACTTCGTATTTATTGACTTCACGGATCAATTTGGTTCCTCTATTCAGGTTTGCTGCTCCTTCTTCCGTCAAAATAAATCCCTCCCTGGCCAACTCAACGGCCGGTTGAACCAAATCACTCCAGGGTAAACTGCCGTATTTATCGTATAACTGGACCATTCCATCTACCGAACCGGGTACGCCAGCAGCCAGATGTCCTTCCAGACTTTTACGACCGTCAATATTGCCCTGATCGTCTAAGTACATATCACGATCAGCCCGTTTCGGTGCCTTCTCTCGAAAATCCAATGATCCAACTTCACCCGAACTTTCCCTAAAGACGGCAAATCCACCACCTCCAATATTACCGGCGACGGGAAAAACCACCGCAAGAGCAAATTGCACTCCAATAGCAGCATCCCAGGCATTGCCACCTTTATTCATAATGGATGATCCTACTTCGCTAGCCAATGGATCAGCACTAACAACCATTGCCTTCTGTCCTGTTGTTCCCTTAACGCTGGGATCAACTGACATCTGAGCTGTAGAGCAGCTAACTAGTATGAGGATGGTTATCCAGAATGATAACTTCTTCATCATTTCAGCTTTTGAAGAGTTGAAGATCCAAATTTTGGTTCACTTCTTCAGAGCTAAGTCGTAATAAATATGCAAGTGACGGAGATCGGACCTTATCTTTCCTAACAATAGGTATCAAAGGCAAATCGCAAATTGTCTGCAATCATTTCCGCACTTCTGCCTTCTATATGATGTCTTTCCAACATATGCACTAAGGATCCATCCTTAAAAAGAGCAATAGAAGGTGAAGAGGGAGGATAGGGTAAAAGATATTCACGAGCTCTTTGCGTGGCATCCGTATGTACACCGGCGAAAACGGTTACCAACTTGTCAGGCGTCTTGTCGTTAGTCAGAGCCAACTTAGTTCCGGGTCGGGCCATGGCAGCAGCGCAACCGCAAACGGAATTGACAACGAGGAGCATGGTACCCTTTTGATTTTCCATAACTGCATCGACGTCTTCAGCTGAAGACAATTCTTCAAAACCATAATCGGTTAAGTCCCGAGCCATTGGGGCTACCAATTCCAACGGATACATACTCATAATATCTGAATTTTAATTTTCAACAAAAATAAGCGATTCTATTTAATAACATGGTAATACAGCAAAAGGTTAAAGCAATTTGAATTAGTTATTGTGGAAATGCTGCACTAGTAGATCAACGCTCGACAATGATGATCACTGTCAGGGAAGCAGATTCTGGAAATTATGCCACTCGCTGGCACTCGAATTGAAGGTGGTATCACATCCCCTTTCTGAAGCCTCCATATTAATATCGGAGACCCGGTCATCGGGATTGGGATGTGTACTGAGAAATGCCGGTGGTGACGCTGTGCCTTGATTAATTAATTTTTCAAAAAAACTGGCTGCACCGTTGGCAGCATACGGAGTTTCACATAAATAAATCACACTATATTCATCTGCTTCTGATTCATGATCCCGACTAAATTTCAGGCCTACCAGCGAAGCCAGAACCTGAGACAAGGTATTGGGATCTCCACCGGAGACCAGGGATAAAAGCAGACTAATGCCATATTGTTTGGTCAGCTGATTGGTAGAATGCCTGCGATCAGCATGTGCCATTTCATGACCCATTACCCCTGCAAAGTCATCCTTGTTATCCAGAAATTTGAGGATACCGGTATACACGAAAATATAACCTCCCGGAGCAGCAAATGCATTCAATGTCTCCGGATCATCAATCAGATATATCTCCCAGGCAAATTCGTCTTTATATTGAATCTCACCGGAAGCTAAAATGTCATTGACAACTCCTTGTACATAATTATAAGCGGAACTATAACTGTTTCGATCCAACACCGGATACTTTTCGGGATCGGCTAGTATCTCATCCCGCAGCTGTTGGCCCAACATGACATCATCCTGAACAGAAAAAATATTCACTCCCGAATCTCCACAAGAAATACTGGAAAATAACATCAATGTGAGAAGAAAAATCGTTGTCAGTCTCATGTTGAGTGGGTTTTGTTTAGTTACTTGGGAAGACGACTTTTTGTTCGATTCTATTGGAAAGAAAAAGTTAAAATAACAATTATGTTGCCACTTCGGGTCTCTGCTTGGTCCAAAAACCTGACCTCTCTTGTTTTGCCTTCTTTCCATCAGAACTGAATCCATTTATTATCGTAGGAAGTAGAATTCAAAAAGTCTTTTAGTAAAGAGGTTCTTGGGTTAGAAAATCGATTCTTACCAACCTTTTCTTCTCTCCATATGAAAGCAAGGCCTTTGTCACCATAATTCTGTCTCTTTTACTGAACCTTTTTAATCAGGCATGGATTCTTATATTGCCATCTGGAAAAGCCATACAATACATTATCAAGGCTTTTCGCAGTTTAGAAGCTGAGTGATATCTGACCAAAGTTATAAGCGATGAAACCTGAAAGAAACGATCGTCAAAAACCCGGACAACTCGAAAAATATTCTGATTGGCTGGACACCAGGTTTAGGATACCGGGAACAGGCATCACCTTTGGCTTTGACTTTCTGATTGGACTTTTTCCTGTGGTTGGAGATATACTGAGCTTCAGTTTATCCGGCGGGCTACTGATCGTGATGATCCGGAAAGGTGCCAGTGGCAAAGCACTGAGTTTAATGATTCTCAATATTTCGCTGGATGCACTATTAGGATCCATTCCATTTATTGGTGACATTTTCGATCTTTTTTTCAAGGCAAACAAGCGAAATTTAGATTTATTTCAATCACACTTTGAGGAAGGCAAGCATCAGGGAAGTGCCTGGTCAGTCATTATCACCATTTTACTCATATTGATCGCAATTTTTGTCTTGGTACTATACCTGGCAGTTAAACTGGTAGAATGGTTTTGGCACTTACTCTCCTGAGTCAAGTCATAAATCTTGCATTCTTTGTTTATTTTAGTCAAACAAATTAAGCACCTATGAAGAGAAGAGAAATTCTTAAGCAGGCTACACTAGCCAGTGCGGCTGCATACTTAACTCCAAACTGGAAAAATCAGGTTAAATCGAAAATGACACCAGCTGCCGTAAAACCCTTCACTTTTTGTCTAAATACCAGTACCATAAGGGGGCAAAAACAGGGATTTCTGAAAGATCTGGAAACTGCTTCTGCAGCGGGATATGATGGTGTGGAAATATGGATTAATGCCCTCCAGGAGTATTCGGAGTCCGGTCGATCTCTTTCTGACCTCAAGAAGAAAATCGAAGACTGGAATCTGCAGGTAGAAGATGCGATAGGATTTGCTCAGTGGATCGTTGATGACAAATCGACGAGAGACAAGGCCATTGAACAATTAAAAAACGAAATGGACCTGCTGGCCCAGATCGGCTGTAAACGGATAGCCGCTCCTCCAGCAGGAGCAACCAACGAACCAGGGCTTGACCTCGATGCCGCCGCCGAAAGATATGCTACCATCCTCGATCTGGGAAAGCAGTTTGGAGTCATGCCGCAGTTGGAGGTTTGGGGTTTCTCCAAAAATCTTTACAAAATAAGTCAGGTATTATATGTAGCCGCAGAGTCAGGACATCCTGATGCACATATTCTACCAGACGTC
>JAGQWV010000803.1 GCA_020437045.1 Saprospiraceae bacterium
CTAGGACTCGAACCTAGAATAACAGAACCAAAATCTGCTGTGTTGCCAATTACACCATAGGTCTATCGTTACTTTCCTTTGAAAGCGAGTGCAAAAATAGGATATTTTTGATTTTGTTGCTGCTCCCTTACCCAAAATTTTGTCAGCTCCTCTGTTTCCTGAGATTTTCATCCTTCCACAGTCCCATCGTCCTCGAATGCCAATTGATAGATATCCGGCAGATTTCGGGCCTTGCCATCCAGGTCAAGACCATAGCCAATGACAAAAGCATCGGGAATTTCAAATCCTACATAGGTCGATTCAATAGCTACCTGAAGACAATCTGGTTTGTAAAGCAATGTGGCTACGCTGACCGATGCCGGATCCATAGTTTTCAGCTCTTTGATCATCGAATCCATGGTCCTTCCGGTATCTACAATATCTTCGACAATGATCACATGTCTGCCTTCTAAAGGGATGGGTATGCCGATGATTTTTTTTATGGTGCCGGTAGATCGAACATCTTCGTAGGATGCTAGCTTGACAAATTCCAGTTGACATTCCATGGCCGTGGCCCTGACCAAATCCGCGGCAAACATAAAAGCGCCGTTAAGTACCACGATAAACACCGGAAATTTATCCTGGTAGTCCATTGAGATGTCTCTGCCTAACTCCTGGATCCGTGCTTTGATCGTATCCCGGTGTAAATACTTGGCAAAAACACGAGATCCAATCCTTATCTGCTCCGTTTCGTTTTTCTTCATGCTGCAAGTACTGTGTAATATTTCATCAATTTGCTATATCTTTGTCCCGATCCCACCGAAATACATCTTCGGAATAGAAACCTGCATTAAACTTTCGAAAGATAGCCAAATACTTCCGTCGATGATTCTCTTGATAGTGGCAAAACAAGTCTATCGCTTAGCCGACCTCTTTAATGTAAGTGTTAAGGCTAGAAAAGATCTTATTGACGGTTGATACAAACCATGTGACCAACAATCCTTCCTGTAATTCAAATTTGAAAATATTAATCAACAAAAATGATGTTTATGAAATGTCAATTACTACTGATTGCGTTTGTAATTTTTGCGGCAGTCAATGGTCATGCGCAAACCCTCGAAGAACTAAAATCAATGAAGGCTGAAAAGGAAGCAGCTGTTTCTACACTCAAAGGAGAAATAGCTGATATCGATGCTCAGATTGATGCATTGCCTGGCTGGGAAACAGGTACATTTGGAACTCTTGGCTTTAATTTGTCAAGTTTTAACAACTGGGTGAAAGGTGCCAATCCCAATGCGGTATCATCATCGATCCGAGGTACGATAAATGGATACGCAAACTATGACAATCCTCAGCTTTTCTGGAGAAACAGTGGGGGGCTGAATTTGGGCTGGCAAAAACTGGACACCGACCTGGAAGACAATGTTGATGCAGCATTTGAGCAGGTAGCGGATATCCTAAAAATTCAGTCTCTATTTGGATATAAATTTAATAGTAAATTGGCTGGTTCAGCTCTTCTGGATTATAATACCTCCATTCTTTCCAATTTCAACAATCCGGGAATTCTCGACCTCGGAGTTGGTTTTACCTGGACGCCTGTCAAGGATTTGGTAGTGGTCGTTCATCCGCTCAACTATCACATTGTGCTTGGGGATGATCCCACCTATGGTTCGGCGTTAGGTACAAAAATTGTCGTCGACTATACGAAAGAAATTGTACCCGGGCTCACCTGGAAATCTAATCTTGCGGCTTTTGCCCCATATAAAAAGACCGATCCCAGTTTGGGTGAATGGACCTGGACCAACGGTTTAGGATTTAATATTTGGAAAGGAATTGGTGTGGGACTTGAATTTGGTCTGCGTAAGGCAGAGGTGGAGTCACCAGATGGGCAAAATTATTGGGTAGTAGGACTTTCGTATTCCCTATAACAGGGGGTGTGGTATCCGTCGCTTGACAATACCCACAACTTTACATAACTTTCAATGGAATGGTAAAAAAATGTTGATCTGTTCAGATCTAACCATTCGAGACTGGTCCGTACAAGTGCTATAACCACATGGATGGGATAGATGCCTTCACGTTTGATTTTACACCCAGTAAAAATTAACAAGTAAGGTTCTAGCAAAAGAAGATGCCCTGAATTTTACCATCCAGATGGTGTACTTGTGCGGATTTTATTTATCCTTACCCTGCCGTCTAATTGGCTTTCAGCTACCACACCTTTTGTTATTTTTACGACCTTATTATAATTCGTGAAGACAGTTTATGAAAGATTATCGGCATCCTTACCAGTATTCTCCAGTGTATCAGACCAGGGTAGCCTATTTCAGTATGGAATACGGAATTGATCAGGCTCTGAAAATTTTCTCCGGAGGTTTAGGCTTTTTAGCGGGATCGCATATGCGCAGTGCTTATGATCTCAGACAGAACCTGATCGGCATCGGCATTTTATGGAAATATGGATATTATGATCAGGCGAGGAAGCGCGACCAAGGCATGGATGTACTGTTTATGGAGCGACACTATAATTTTCTGGAAGATCCGGGAATCATCTTTGATATTTCGGTAGACCGGCATCCGGTAAAAGTCAAAGCCTGGTATCTGGCTCCCGAAGTATTTGGTACAGTACCTATGTATTTTCTGTCAACAGATTTGCCTGAAAATGATTATCTGGCCCAAACGATCTGCCACCGCTTATATGACTCGGATACAGCCGCCAAAATAGCCCAATATATACTGCTCGGTCAGGGAGGAGCAAAATTATTAGAAAAGCTAAACTATAAACCGGATAAGATTCACTTAAATGAGGCTCACGGATTGCCGGCAATTTTTTACGAGTATTATAAGCACCGAAGTGTGGAGAAACTCCGTGAACAATTTGTGTTTACCACCCATACCCCGGTTCCCGCTGGAAATGAAGTGCACGATATGCTATTCCTCAAAAAAATGGGATTTTTTCACGACTCACCGATTGAAGAAATTCGTAAGATTACTGAGGAAAACGGAAGTCATTTCAATTTAACCTTAGGAGCCTTGCGTTTATCTGGAAAAGCAAATGGTGTTTCTAAGCTCCATGGGGAAGTAGCCCGGGCCATGTGGGGTGGATACCCAGACATATGCCCCATTGATCATATTACCAATGCTCAGCATGAAGGATATTGGACAGATCCTCTGCTAAAGCAATACCATTTGGAAGGCAACATGGATGCATTGGCAGAGCGGAAGAAAGAATTGAAGGAGGCTCTTTTTAAAGAGGTTGCCAATCAGACGGGTAAGATTTTTGATCCGGACATTCTAACCATCGTTTGGGCTAGAAGATTCGCGCCTTATAAGCGTGCTGACCTTTTGACCTGGGATACCGCAGCTTTTGAAACGCTGATGAAAGATCCTGATATGCCCATTCAAATCATCTGGGCGGGAAAGCCCTATCCGATGGACTATGGAGCGATCTCTGTCTTTAACAAATTAGTAGAAATCACCAAGCCTCTGAGCAATGCTGCCGTTCTAGTGCATTATGAACTTGCCTTATCCAAGCTCTTGAAGCAAGGTTCAGATATTTGGCTTAACACTCCTAGAGTGACCCGGGAAGCTTCCGGTACAAGTGGTATGACTGCCGCCATGAATGGGAGTTTGAATTTTACCACAAACGATGGTTGGATTCCGGAGTTTGCCAAGAATAATCACAATGCTTTCGTATTGCCTGTTACGGATCTGAGCCAGGCTATTGAGATACAGGATCAGGATGATTTGAGGAGTGCATATGAGATTCTTAATGACGATATAAAACCTCTATACTATCGGAAGCAGAATCAATGGATGAAAATGGTACAAAACAGTATGAGTGAGGTCGTTCCATTTTTTGATTCTAAACGGATGGCTCATGAATACTATCAAAAATTATATTCAGAATAAAAATTTGGAGAAACTTATCGTATGCGATTTGCAAGTCCCGTCAGTGTAAGTTCCCTAGCGAAGGAAATTGGAGCCAAAATAATCGGTGATGCAAATCTTTGGGCGCATGGAATCAATGAGATTCACAAAGTGGTACCCGGAGATATCACTTTTGTAGATATTGAAAAGTATTACTCCAAGAGCTTAAGTTCATCGGCTACTATTATCCTCATTAATAAGGAGGTAGATTGTCCTCCCGGTAAATGTCTGTTAGTTGTTAAAAATCCTTTCCAGGTTTATAATGATCTGGTACTTAGACATCGTCCTTTTCAACCTCTTACCCACTTACATAGTGCTACGGCCAAGATCCATCCAACGGCAATGATTGAGCCTCAAGTGATCATTGGTGATGAGGTATCGATAGGAGCGAACAGCTACATTCAGGGAAATTGCTACATTGGCAGTCATACCACAATTGGTGAAAATGTGATTATTCAGGCAGGGACAATTATTGGGACCGATGCTTTTTATTTTAAACAATGGCCTGAATATTACGAAAAGTGGCATAGTGGTGGAGAGGTTATCATTGAAGATAATGTCTTCATTGGTGCCGGATGTACCATCAATAAAGGTGTATCAGGGGCGACCATTATTGGTAGTGGGTCTAAACTTGATTCACAGGTACATATTGGACATGGTGTTGTACTCGGAAAGAATTGCCTTTTGGCCGGACAAGTTGGTGTAGGTGGCAAGACGATAGTCGGCGACCGGGTTCGGATTTATGGCCAGGCCGGACTGGCAAACAATATTACCGTAGGTGCTGATGCAGTGGTTCTTGCTAAAGCAGGAGTTTTGAGAAGTGTGGAAGGCGGTAAAAGTTATTTCGGAATGCCGGCAGAAGAGGCCCGGCGAAAGTTCATGCAGATCGTTGCGGTCAAGAATCTCATCAAATAATGGTAGCTTTTTTTATGAAAGTCCCCACGGATTTCCACGATGCGAAAAGGGTGTAAAATTCAGGTCTTTGGTAAGGTACAGGGGGTTTGGTTTCGTGGGAATACGGAACTAAAGGCTAAATCGCTAAATCTCACAGGCTGGGTAAGCAATAGGTCCGATGGGAGTGTGGTCATCCATGCGTTCGGAGATCCAGGTGCCATAAAAGACCTATATCAATGGTGCCAAACGGGGCCTGAGCTAGCACGGGTAGACCAGGTGGAAGTTGACGACATCCCCTATGAAGATCATAATGAATTTATCGTAAGACGAATTTGATCTGTAAGTT
>JAGQWV010000804.1 GCA_020437045.1 Saprospiraceae bacterium
TAGAAAGTCTAATGCATAATGCCGGTTAAATCACCTTATCGAGGCTATGCCGATCCTTCCAAAGCTCCCTATTTTATCGGCCTTTCAGCCCTCATTACGAAGTTCTGATACATACTGCGGGTGCCAGGCAAGATTTACATTTACCGGCTAATGAAACTGCTGTTCTTCTCTTAAGTTAATGCTTAATCCAAAGTGCCGAATTGCGATGCCCTTTTTGGTCTATTATGGAAATTAGATAAGTTCCGGAAGGCCAATGGCTGGTGTTGATGATCATCACTGTTTTCAGGTTTTCGGAGTGAAACATCAGATCACCGCTATTGCCATGAATTTCCAAATGCACGGGAATTTGCTGCTCGAAATCGATCATTAAATGATTATGGTTTGGATTCGGATACACATGGAGACGAAACTGATTTTTTTCGGTAGAAGCTCTGGTGGCGGTGGTCATTTGTTCGATGGCTGGATCAACGAAGATGTCTCCATTGGTTGTACTCCCTTCAACGATCTGTATTTTTTGATTCGTGGCAATCGAATACAATTTATCTCTATGTCCGGTAGGCCAGGTAATAATGATGGAGTCTATCGTGAGAGACGATCCCGTTCCAAAGATCTCCGTTTTGGAGTTTTGACCAAGAAATCCGATACCACAGAAAGTCAATCTTTGCTGATACTGGCTACCATGGAAGATTTCAATTTTACTACCAATCCCATCACGGTTACTAACCACTCCTTGTAGTTCAATTTTAAGCCAATTATTTTCTGCACCTTGATTGACCCACAGTTGAGCAGGATACGGCACAAAATTACTTACGGCGATATCCGGATAACCATCGTTATTGACATCTCCAATGGCATTACTATGTGAAATCACGGTATCGCCGTCAAAGGTAGGACGCTTAGTAAAATTTCCGCTACCATTATTTTCATATAATCCTGAGGTGATGACATCCAATCCTACTTGCATTCCACTGACGTAGAGATCGAGATCACCATCATTATCAGCATCCAAAAAATTACTTCCCCAACCGATTCCGCCGAAATCCGTACCGGTCTTGACGCTCACATCTTCAAATGTTGGTTGATCGGAGCTACTTGTTCCTTCATTTCTGAGCAGTTGATTTCCTTCTTCGGTATTGGTTATGTATATATCCTGCCAGCCGTCCGAATCATAGTCTCCAATGGCGACACACATGGCATTCATTTCAGGCTCGGCACCCGAGATGGTACCCGCATCAAGAAAGGTGCCATCACCCTGATTGATCAGCAAGGTATTTCCGGTAAGCTTGTCATTGGCGATGTAAAGGTCTGGCCACAAGTCATTATTGAAGTCTGCGAAAGCTGCACAAAAGGGCTTTTTACCCAATGCGGCAGTGTTGCTTAGGTCTGTCACTTCTGTAAAAGTGCCATCACCATTATTTCGATAGAGGCGATTTCTATTTTCTGCAGCCAATTGTGGCCCTTTACGCTCTTGTACGTAAAGATCCAAATAACCATCCCGGTTGTAATCACCCCAACATGCACCATAACTCAGAAAAGTTTCCAGAGGAAGACCACTTGCTTCGGTAACATCGATAAACTGTAAGTCGCCCTGGTTCTGATAGAGCCGGTTTATGCCTTCATAAGCATTTACATACAGATCTTGGTCACCATCATTGTCGTAGTCTGCCCATAGGATCTGCATTACGGTTTCTTTGTTATCGATATTCAGATTGATTTTTTCGTATGTGCCATCGCGGTTTATATAAAACTGAATAAGACTATCCTGATCGGTGGCGAAGGTTAAATCATCCCATCCATCATCATTAAAATCATAGAAACTGACGCCCCCGGTTGGACTTAAATCTGAATAGAAATGGTTAATCCCCAATTGGATGGCTGAATCGACGAAAGTCTGAGTGATTCCCACAGCAGGCATCAGGATCAAAACATAAAATAATAGTCTCATAGGTACACAATTAAGGTCAGTGAGTCCAGCACCAAAGTTAGGATAATATCTGAAGAAGGCTGGTTGATAGCAGGTACGTCTTTCCTATATCTTCTAATCGTGTCAGATTTTTGTCTGAACTTGGAAATAGAGCCTGTATTCTCTGGATTTACGGGCCTAATTCCGTATTTTAAAGGCGCTAAAACTACTTTGTCTAACTAATTACTCTGCCTCGTCATGATAAGAGTCTATCTTATCTCTCTATTTGTATGTGCATTGTTAAGTTGCAACAACCGGAAGAGAGAAATAACGAACGGCACTCCGCTTTTTCATGCCATCTCATCAGATTACAGCAATATCAATTTTATTAATTCGCTGAAGGAAGATGTCTCCACCCGTCAAAATTTACTCGATTTTGATTACTTCTACAATGGAGCAGGGGTTGCTGTCTGTGACCTGGATAATGACGGATATCCGGAAATCTTTTTCAGTGGTAACCAGGTAAAAAACCAACTGTATCATAATTTGGGAGGGATGGTTTTCGAGGATATCAGTGACCACGCTGGAATTAATGTTGGGAAATATTGGTCGAATGGGGTGTGTTTTGCCGATGTAAATAATGATGGTTGGCTTGATATTTATGTGTCACAGGGAGGACCTTATGATCGCGTGAAACGGAAGAATCTCCTTTATGTCAATCAAAAGAACTTGACTTTCAAGGAGATGGCATTCGAATTTGGCCTTGATGACCAAGGGATCAGTACGCAATCAGCTTTCTTCGATTATGACCAGGATGGAGACATGGATTGCCTGGTGATGAATGAAAGTGAACTCTATGGGCATGATCCAATAACTTTCCACCGAATGTTGATGGAAAATCCAGGTCGTTTTCAAGTCAGTTTTAGTCACTTGTATGAGAATAGGGGAGGTAGATTTCACGATGTGAGTACTGAGGCTGGCATCGTGGCTCCAACATTTGGACTTGGTTTAGCAATCAGCGACATCAATAATGATGGTTGGCTGGACATCTATATTGCTAATGACTATTATCTACCGGATAATCTTTACATCAACCGGAAGAATGGCAGCTTTAGTGACCGCACCAAAAATTATCTCGAGCAGATATCATTTTATGGGATGGGAATAGATATTGCCGACCTTAATAATGACACCTATCAGGATATTGTAGTGGTGGACATGGCATCGCAGGATCACATTCGATCCAAGACATTAATGGCTAGCATGAATGTGGATAATTTTAAGTTGCTGGTCCAGGAATTTGGGTTTGCGCCCCAATACATGTTTAATACTGTCCAATTAAATGATGGTTCCGGTCATTATGGCAACATAGCGCATTTGGCAGGACTGGCCAAAACGGATTGGAGCTGGGCCGCATTAGCCAATGACTACGATCTGGATGGGGATAAGGATATTCTGGTTACCAATGGGTATAGAAGGTATGCATTGGATAATGATTTTAAACTTAAGGTGCAGGATGTAAAAAGGCAATATGTCAATGGGGTTCCGTTAGACATTAAGCAAAAGCTATATGATGAGATGCCATCCGAACCACTGCCCAACTTGTTTTTTAGAAACGATGGGGACTTGAAGTTTAGTGAAGTCGGAAAAGAGGTGGGATTGGAGCTTCCTAGTTTTTCGAATGGGGCAGCTGCAGCAGATTTGGACAGAGATGGTGATTTAGATCTTGTCGTCAGTAATATCGATCAAACAGCACTGCTTTATGAGAATTCTGCCGCCAACCGGGCTGATCAGAATTTTTTGAAAGTTGTCGTTATGGGAGCTCAAGCGGATCACGCCAAGGTAACCATACATTATCAGGGACAGAAGGCATTTGTCGAACTACAAACGGTACGCGGATACCGCTCGTCTATGCCGTCGGATGCTTTTTTTGGACTGGGATCAGCAAATAGGGTTGACACGTTAATAGTCGATTTTCTCAATGGCAAACGATTGGTCAGGACTAACCTGGACGTAAACCGAACATTGCATGTCAATGCAGCTGAAGCAAAGGTAATTACGACAAAGAGTAAAGCACTCAAACGTGTGCTTAAACCCTATGCTACGACCGGTTTCGGATTGGATTATAAACATGAGGAAGATGACTTTAATGACTTTGAGAAGGAAGTTTTACTTCCTCAAAAGCAGTCGACGATGGGACCTTTTATGTCCGTGGCCGATATCAATGGTGATCATTTGGATGATTTGCTAATCGGCGGGGCTGCTGGTCAGGCAACTTGCCTTTATCTGCAGGGAGCAGAAGGACGTTTTACTAAATCGATGCAGCCGGCTTTTGAAAATGACCGCAACTATGAGGATATGCAGTCCGTTTTTTTCGACCTTGATAAGGACTCAGATTTGGACCTGCTGGTGATTAGTGGGGGGAATAGCTACACCAAAGAAAGCCGTATTATTTTGACCGGTTGTATTTGAATGATGGGCAGGGAGTCTTTAATCGCCGATCACAAAAAGTACTGGACAAACCCTATAGTGGTAAATGTGTGACGAAAATCGATTACGATCGTGATGGTGATATAGACATTCTTATCGGCAATCGGATTATACCTCAGTCTTATCCTATTGCTGCACCATCGCTGTTACTTGAAAATGAGAACGGGATGTTGGTAGACCGGACGAAAGATATTGTTCCGCAACTGGCAGAGGTAGGTATCGTCAATGACATTGTCATCACGGATCTCAATGGAGATGGCTGGGACGATTTTATTACGGTTGGTGAATGGACCGGAATTCATCGGTTTCGAAATGATCATGGAGTTTTTGTAAAAGAGCAGGATACTTTGTTGCGTAATTTGGCTGGTTGGTGGTTGTCCATTCAAGAGACGGATGTCAACAGTGATGGAAAGCCTGATTTTGTAGTGGGTAATGTTGGAGAAAACATTAAACATAAAGCATCCAAAGACAAACCATTTAAGGTATATGCCAACGATTTTGACAATACCGGTAATCTTGATATTGTTCTGAGCAGTCCATATAAAGGTGAATACGTTCCAGTTCGAGGCAGGGAATGTTCCTCACAACAGATGCCGATGATCGCGGAAAAATTTAAAACCTATTCATCTTTTGCTCAAGCATCTTTGGTCGATATCTATGGAGAGGATAAACTGACAGATGCTTATGTCCGTCAGGCTGTCACTTTCAAATCTATTCTTCTACTGAATAACGGTGAGGGAGATTTCACCATACATAATTTGCCTCACTATGCACAGATGTTTCCCTTGCTGGACATGGTCGAAGAAGATCTTAATCAAGATGGATTTGCTGACTTAATCATCGCTGGATGTATATATGATACCGAAGTCGAAACTCCCAGGCTGGACAATGGTCATGGATTGGTTCTTCTCTCCAACAAATCCGATGGATATTTTTTAGGTGATCAGGACCAATACCGAATCTTCATTCCCGGAGATGTGAAGTCGCTACAAACGATCGCCATTGCCGATGAGGAATATTTGCTCGCAGCCAAAAACGATGATGTACTAAGCATTTTTAAGGTTGATCGCTAATCCAGATAAGCCCTGGATTTTATGGCAGAGTTCTTTCATAGATTCTGGCATACTTCATGCATAAGGTACAATCGTTATATGAATATCATTGATCACAAAATTGGCGCCGATGTCTGATTCGTTTTTGCAATCCTTTCTGAGCTACTTGCGATATGAAAAAAGATACTCAGAACACACACTGGCAGCCTATCAATCTGACTTGCAACAGGCCTTTAAATACCTCGGTGACTTTTACGAGGTGACTGAACCTATTCAGGTCAAGCATCAATTTCTAAGATCATGGATTGTTTCCCTGGTAGCCGCAAAGCAGGAACCACGTTCGATCAACCGGAAAATATCCTCACTGCGAGCCTTTTTTAAATTCTTACAAAGGGATCGCTCCATAGCATTGAATCCAACAGTAAAACTAAAGGCCTTGAAGCTTCCTAAACGCCTGCCCAAATTCATCCAGGAAAACCAGGTCAAGGCAATGATCGCATCAGAAGTAAAAACGGATAATGATTATGCGTCGTATCGTGACCAATTTCTTTTGATGACTCTATACCAAACGGGCGTACGTCGCAGCGAATTGATAGAGATGCAAGAACGCGATATCGACCGGGCGAAAATGCAGATCCGTGTGACAGGAAAAGGAAACAAGACCAGGCTCATTCCATTGACTCCAAAGTATATTCAAGAAATGGACGAATATTTGCGGGTGAAAGAAGTTTTTTTTCCTGGAGAGCCGTATCTTTTTCTTACCGATCGTGGAACAAAAGTATACCCTAAATTAGTTTATAATATTGTAAGCAGACATCTATCTATGGTCTCTACTGTATCTCAAAAAGGACCCCATACACTGCGGCATTCATTTGCTACTCATCTTTCTGAACATGGGGCCGATCTAAATGCAATTAAGGATCTCCTGGGCCACGCTAATCTCAGTGCCACTCAGATCTATACGCATAATAGTATAGAAAAGCTGAAGTCGGCATATCTGAAAGCACATCCTAAGGCCCAGTAAGGTTAATAAATACATGAGCAAATTTGCTTTTTTTCTATAACAAAATTAAAACGCAAAGTATGACGACGAGAATTGAATCAATCCATTTTACAGCGGATCAAAAATTGATCGATCACATCCAGAAGAAATTAGAGAAGCTGGATCAATTTCATGATCGAATCATTGATGCCCATGTCATACTCAAATTAGAGAACTCCGGTCAGGTCAAAGACAAAATTGTAGAGGTTAAACTGGATGTTCCGGGTGATTTGATTGTTGCTACTGAGTCCAATAAGACTTTTGAATCAGCCATGGATCAGGTAGCGGACGTATTAAAGAGATTGTTGATCAAACACAAAGAGCGTGTTCGATCATATTAAGACTTAAAGTAGAATTTTAGAGGGGTCTTACGAGGCCCCTTTTTATTAGAAGGCCCATACAACGTCATACATCATGGTCGAATTTTAAAAGAGGGATGCATGATGATGGTAACAGTCTAAGATAAGTGGGAGATCGATAAAAAAACCGCCTGTAATTATTAATAAACCGTTTTTCTATTAGGGAAAAAGTAATATCTTTGCAATCGCTTTTTGGAAAAAGATCTTTAAAGCTGTGATACTTTGTATGCTGAAAAGCCGAAAGAGGTATCCATTCTGAGTAATAATAGTGCAGATTTACAATAAATTATGAATTAAAAAAAATCGTAATTTAATCTTCATTGTTGACTCAATATTGAAATACGGAATAAAAACAAACTGCATAAAGATGATCCGGTTTTTGATGACCAGATCAAAGTTTGTTCGGTTGAGCGACCAAGATCGTGAGGAAAAACAACAATTTTTTGACTTTGACGAGTAAAAAAATGAATGTTTGAACCACGGGAAAAACAAATCAGAATTGCTATTCATAGCGCATCAGCGATACAATTTCCGAGGAGGGAGAAATATCTGATTTCGCTGGGGCATGACTATAATATAAGCCAATGTAGCTCAGTTGGTAGAGC
>JAGQWV010000805.1 GCA_020437045.1 Saprospiraceae bacterium
GGAAGGTATGAAAATCTATCACAATCCAAGATGCCGCAAGAGTAGAGAGACGCTGAATATTATTCAGAATCACGGAATAGAACCTGAGGTTGTATTATATCTGGAATCACCGCCCACCCGTGAGGAAATCCGGGAAGTACTGGATAAGCTGAATATGAAAGCCGAGGAATTGGTAAGAAAAGAGGAAAAGTTGTACAAAGATGAGTATCGCAACCAGGATTTATCCGAGGAAGAATGGATAGAGGTATTGGCTGAGAATCCCAAATTGATTCAAAGACCGGTGGTTGTCAATGGAAAACGCGCCATAATCGGAAGGCCACCGGAGAGTGTACACGTCTTACTCCAGTAAAGTTTAGATTTAGCGGTTACATCCCCGAAATTAATTTTGTTAGAGAGCTAAAATGAGTGCCAATCAGGTGTTCTGAGTGGGTGACGCTATCTGTTTGCTGACGTAAGCTTGGATGTTTGCATATTCACGGTTTGAAAATGGCTCCCATTTACCATATTTTCTGAACCAGGTAGACTGCCTTTTGGCATACCTTCGGCTATTTCGTTTGATCAGACGAATGACCTCTTCAAACTTGCGAGAACCAGTAAAGTAGGGAAACCACTCCTGATATCCTACGGTTTGTAAAGCCTGAAGATCCTGAAATGCCAGAAGTTGATACACTTCATCTTCCAGTCCATTGCCGATCATTTGATCGACCCTTTGATCTATACGCTGATAAAGTACCTGGCGATCTTCAGTTAGAAGTATGTTGATGGATTTAAAGGGTCTTGTTTTGGGCTTCCTGCTTAAAAAGCTACTAAATTTTTCACCGGTCGCCTCGATTACACTCAGTGCCCGGATCAATCGTCGGTGATTGGATAAATCCACTTTTTCTGCATATTCCAGATCGAGATTTTTTAGGAGGATCTGCAGCGATTCGATTCCCTCATCCCGGTACTGCTGGTCATATTTTTCCCGGATTTCCATTCCGACGTCAGGTATTTGATCCAGTCCGTGTGTAACAGCATTGATATACAGACCCGTGCCCCCACACATAATTGCTACCTGCTTTTTCTGAAAAATAGATTCTATGCGGCAAAGTGCTTCTTCTTCAAATGCAGAAGCTGTGAATGATTGATTAATGTCCAGTTCGTTGATGAAATGATGGCGAACTCTTTGCAGATCGTGTGGTTCCGGTTTAGCCGTACCAATATTCATTTGCCGAAAAATCTGTCTGCTATCTGCCGATATGATTTCTGTCGACAGCCATTCAGCCAGGAAAAGGGCAAGATCAGATTTTCCGACAGCGGTGGGACCTGCAATGACAATTAGATATTTGGACGGTTTCTTCACCTAAATTGACTATTTTTCCGGACGAAGACAAAAAAACAAAAATACCGTTGTTATATAAGATTCTTAGACAGATAGTCGCCAGTCTGTTTAAAATATATTTTCGCAAAATATATCTGATTGACTCAAGTAAGGTTCCTCTTAAAGGCCCGGTCCTGATTTCTTCCAATCATCCTATGGCTTTTGCAGAGGCTTGTCTTCTGGCCTGCTTTATCGATCGGCCCCTTTATTTTCTGGTCCGGGGAGACGTTTTTAAGAAAGGCTGGAATTGGTTTTTTAACGGTACCAACCAGATTCCCATCTACCGTTTTAGAGATGGATTTTCCAACATGAGACGCAACCGGGATTCGTTTTCCAGGGCTCATGATGCACTGGCTGATGACAAAGCCATTTTAATATTTAGTGAAGGGAACACACGGTTACAAAAAAAATTATCACCATTGCAAAAGGGATTAGCCCGATTGGCTTTTGGTGCCTATGCAGAAAAAAATGTTCAGCATATTCAGGTGGTACCCGTTGGT
>JAGQWV010000806.1 GCA_020437045.1 Saprospiraceae bacterium
AAGCCTTACGGCTATTCACCGGAGATTGAATTTCTATGGTCACCAATGTGGGTTCGTCGATGTCGATCATCGCAAGAAACTTGGCTGTTTTTTCATCTGTCAAGCGCTCATGTCTCGTCCAGGGCGTCTTCATGATCAGATCGGTATTTCCAGTAGCACCTTCTGTCAGTCCTTCGGCAAGCAATTCTCCTGTCATCTGATCTCTGACCATCACCAGGGCCCCTCCAATAGAAGAGCCTACAAATTTGGCGTCCCTGGCTTTGACCCGGATTACAATATTTGTTTCTATCCCATAAGATAAATGACTAATCACTAACAGGATTAATAAAACCAGTATTCGCATAGCGTCCCAGATAAATTTGATAAAGAATCACCAAAGGTAAAGTTTCTGACAGGAGAAACAAGCTAAAGGAATACCCTTCCGCAGTTAACTCATTTCAACCTTATAAACAGTAACTTGCCTCAAAATTCGCGATCATAAAATGCCTGCCAAACCCTCGGCCATTAATTTGACACTACGAACTCCGGTTAAGAAACTTCCGCCAGGCAACAAGCGAATAGCTACCATTATTGCTTTTCTGATGATTCCGCTGTCGGGTCTCATTACTGACATGTATGCTCCATCCATGCCGGCAATGGCCCGGGACCTCCATCAAACGGACACGGGTATTCAGCTGACCCTGACGCTCTTCCTCCTGAGTTATGCCCTGAGTCAGTTTTTCACTGGTCCACTCATGGACAGCTATGGCCGTTATCGCCTGACCATAAGTGCTTTGATCGTATTTATCATTAGTAATGCCATCATCGCAATCACCCGGCAGATTGAGATTATCTATGCCATGCGTATCATACAAGGTTTGGCCATTGGTTGTATCGGTGTGTCCAAACGAAGTTTCTTTGTCGATGTTCATGAGGGAGAAGCCAGAAGACATTATCTAAGTATGATGTCTATTGTCTGGTCGGTAGCTCCTATTGTTGCGCCTTTCATCGGCGGATACCTTCAACACTACTTTGACTGGCAGGCCAGTTTCTTCGTGCTGGCCGGTTATGCCACTTTTTTACTCTTACTGGAAATCTTATTTTCAGGAGAAACAGTACCGGAATTAAGGCCTCTTAAATGGAATGCCATCATGAGAGATTATGGCATCATGCTGCGTACCCCGATCTTTCTCTATGGCGTCTTTTGCGTCGGACTGAGTTACGGCACGATCATCATTTTCAATCTCTCCGGCCCATTTATCATCGAACATCATATGGGATATACACCGGTTGTAGCCGGTTATGCTTCGCTGATCATGGGCATTGCCTGGTTATGCGGTGGATTCCTGGGCAAAATGCTTATCAATAGTGCTTTTTTTCCAAAATTAAAAATTGCCAGTTCTTTAGAATTACTCACGATTGGGGTGATGATCATCACAGCAGGCTGGTGGGCCAATCTGTATAGTCTTATAACATTTGCTTTTTTGATCCACGTGGCGGTAGGATTTATTTTTAACAACTATTTTGCTTATTGTGTGGGGCGTTTTCCTAAAATGGCAGGCATCTCCGGAGGTTTTATCGGAGGCGCTGCTTTTTTTATTACCTCCATTGCGAGTTATGGCACCGTCGGCATCATTAAACCGGAGTCTCAAGACGGACTCGGTATGAGCTACTTGATTTTGGCTCTATTAATTTGGCTGATTCTTCAGATCCTGGTCAAACCGGAGAGAAAATAATGTCTTATCTTTTTGGGCCGGTGTCGTTCATTTAATCTAAAAAAAAAGCTGGTGAATGTCCTTCGACCAACCCAGGTTTCTCCGCTTTTACTACTTGGCAGGAATTGCACATTAATAATTTTCATCGGGTACGTGTGAGCGGTTATCCCTTGGAAAAAGTGCGAACGTTAGGATAAAAAAAAATATATACATCTCATCTCTATCCACGAATTTTCGCGAATGTGAGCGAATAAGAAAAGATGTATAAAACCACCTCAATCTTGAAGAGCCTAATTCTTAACTCAGCATTCCGCATTCAAAGCATTCGTCATTCATTAGGGTCTATAATAAAAAGCAATTGCTTTATCTGCGGTCAAAACCCGACATTGCCTACTGGCTGCTTTTTGCTGAATATATCCCAGTAGTGCTTGCAAGTCACTGGCATTGACCCGGGGAGAGCCCTGGTCGTCCAAATAACGTGAAGGAAGAGTATGGCCATAGAGAACTAATAATTCCTTCTTTTCGATCGCCAAATCAATTCTCTCTATAATGGTCGACAAACTATGATCCTCTTTCGAAATATTGGCCTCAATTCCATACCGGGCCAAATGATGCTTTTCAACAGACCGGTCAAAGACAGCGTTATTATTATTGGTAAATGCATAGTCATAGATAGAATCCAACAACGGCAAATATTGTTGATCCATCTGAGAACTTGGTGTCACAAAACCAAAAACCGGTATTCCAAAATCTGTAATAATTCTTTTAGAAATTTCGATCTCCTTCCGAATGGAGTCCTTTAGGGTTTCGTCATACACATTCATTTTGGGATGACTATGTGAATGAGCAAGAATACTGATACCCTCGTCCGAGAATGTCTTATACAACCGTACATTCTGATGATTTAATTTATTCGTGGTCAGTGCAAAAGAAGGCTGAAAGCCATATTCATCAAAAATCTGTTTGACGACTGAATCCGATGCATTGAGATCATCAAATATAAAACTGATAATACACTGCGGATCACTCGATTGTACCAGTGGAATCGATTGGGTGAAGCCAACCTTGCAAAGCAGCATAAAAAAACTAAAAAACCAAATTCTCATCCAACTACCTCCTCATTTAATTTTCTTTTAATTCGCTCACTTTCCCAACCGTGGTCTACATACTGCCAGTCAAAATCTTCGCCATTTACGCTCAGCAGCATAAACCCTTCTCTGGTGTTATGTCTCCTACCCTTCCATCCATTTCCGGCTATCGAACCTCCGGTGAGAAAATGAAAGCGTTCATTTACATACCCATATTCCGTCCAATGAATATGTCCCTGTAAAATCAATTTTAAATTATGATTTTCCATCATTTGAAATATGGTTGCTGAATTGGCAACATTAGGTGTATTGGCACTACCAATCAATTGAGTGCGCGTACATATCATTGGTATATGAGTGGTAACAACAATTGGTGTTTCGGTTGAAACCTCAGCAAGATCTGAAAGTAACCAATCCAATTGCTCATCGCTAAATATTCC
>JAGQWV010000807.1 GCA_020437045.1 Saprospiraceae bacterium
TTTCATCGTGATTGCCGGTTAGGTAGATAATCCGGCATCCGGTATTTAATTTGTCCATCAGGATCTGGATGACATTAAAATGAGAAGCGGGAAAATAGCTCTTGTTAAATTGCCAAATATCGAAGATGTCTCCATTTAGTATGATCATTTTTGGATGGATGGATGATAAATAATGATGGAGCTCCTCCGCATGGGCACCGTATGTACCAAGGTGGATGTCTGATAAAACCACTATATCAATATTTCTTGCAGTCATATAGCAATGAATTTTTACAAATATAGATGCAGACATTTTATACATATATAAATAATATATTATATGTATGTAAATTTGTAATGATCAATTTTACAGGAAGTTTACGAGCCTATTACTTTGACTCATTCGATATCGAGTGCCTTTATTGACTTCTTTTGTGCCACCTCGTTCTGCCCGTAGTACCTGATGGCTAGAATTTACAGAGCTATGGTCTTTTTATAAAATTATTTATGGATAAACAGGAGCCTAAAGAAATTTAATGGCCAGGTCCAGTATCTTTTGTTTGATATTATTGTAAGGTGGGGCAAGTAATTCCAGTGGTCCCGGCAAAATTTGTTCGTAGATTCCCCGGGCGTTAGAAAATGCCTGAAATCCAAACCAACCATGTCCCTTACCAATGCCACTAAAATTACTTCCCCCAAAGGGTAGGTTATTATTGTAGTACTGGGTACCTGAATGATTTATACAACTTCCACCGGCCCGGGTACCCCGTAATAACTTTTGAATATTCTTTCGATTCCGGCTGTAAATATAAAGGGCCAGGGGTTTTTCTTTTTGCTGTAGCTTGGTGATTAATACATCGATATCGTTATAGGTCTGGACCGGTAATAGCGGACCAAAAATCTCCTCCTGCATCATTCGGGAATCATCAGGGACGTTGGTAAGAATCGTGGTCTCTATAAAATTATCCTCGGGCCTCAATGATCCACCCATTTCTACATGCGCGCCGCCTTCCTTACCCTCGGATAGCAAATTGGCTATTTTGTTAAAGTGACTGGAATCTATTAGTCTGGATTGGACCGGTTGTTCCGGATCGTTTTCCTCATAAAATTTTGATAATTGATTTCTTAAGGCTTCTAAGAACGGCTTAAGAATTTGTTCATGCACGAAAATGTGGTCTGGTGCTATGCAAATTTGACCACTGTTCGTACACTTGCTCCATAGGATTCTTTTTGCCGCCAGCTTGAGGTCTGCCGTTTCATCAACGATAGCCGGTGATTTTCCACCAAGCTCCAGAGTTACACTAGCCAGATGCTTAGCCGCGGCTTCCATGACTATTTTACCTGTTTGTGATGATCCGGTAAAATAAATGTGATTGAATGGTAAGGTCAGCAATCGCTGCGCAGTCGGAATTCCTCCCACTATCATTATAACTTCATCATCACTGAAAGTCTGTTTAATTATCTCTCCCAGTACCACGGTCGTGTGAGGAGTTTTTTCGGAAGGTTTGATCACTACCGTGTTACCCGCAGCGATGGCGGCTACTAATGGGGCAATAGTGAGGGTAACGGGAAAGTTCCACGGAGACATGATTAAGACCACTCCTTTAGGTTCATATTGGATGTAAGATCTCGATCCCAGAAAAGCAATGGGGGTAGACACCCTATGGCGGCTGGTCCATTTTTTTAGATTACGTAGCGCATGTTTTATCTCACTCGTGACTGTGAAGATTTCTACCAGATCCACTTCAAAAGGTGGTTTACCCAGATCTGCCTCCAGTGCTTCCTTAAGATCGTTGCGATGCTGTAGAAAAACCGAGTTCAATCGCTTTAACTTTTCCTTGCGTTCTCGGGCAGTGGTCTCGGCTATTTTGAATTGATTGGCCTTGAGTTTAGAAAAGCAAGAATCAAGGTCTGCCTGCGTCATTTCGTTCTGGGTAGTGTGCAAACTATTCATTTTAGTAAAGGTCAGATTTATAGCAATATAGAAATAGAAGGCTAAAGTAGCCATTGGGATCATGTATCTTTGAAAAAATGTCGTTCATGCAAGGTGACCAGCAAAAGCGTACCCGCTTGATCAGAATTAGCTCGACTGGTGTAGAGTTAGTACCTGGATATCTGGTTAGATGGACCACTACAAACTTACCGGCGGAAGATTTTACCATTCATGCATCACACTCCTTTATCTGGCGTGTTCATTTAGGCGCATTCGATCGAGAGACCGGCCATCTGGAGCTTGATGTAGTCGATTATTATCCGTTGGACACGACCGAATTTGATCTTCAGACCATGAAGCATACCATACGGAGTTTGGATTTTGGTAAGTTGGATTGGTACTACCTGGGAGGATTTCTTTCGAGTTACAAGAAAATCCGTTTATTACCATTTATTAATGATAATGACCATGTATATATTCCTGATAACAAGCAATCTGAATTTAATTATCGCCTAAATGTTCCTGTTAAGGATATGGAATTTATCCATGGAGCTATTTCATGTTGGACGGAGTTGCCGGCTTTACCAAATCCGGTGGAAATCAAGGTTGTCAATGAACATATCATACCTCAATTTACCTTTATCAAGAGTTATTTTACCAAAGCCCTGGGAAAGAAATCTGTAAGCATCCAGATTAATCTTAAGATGGTTGACGATCGAATTTTGTCTTTGCATGCCAAATCAAAAGATATCGAATGCATTAATGAATCAATGGTGGGGACCTTAAGGCACACCAGAATCCTGGAAATACAGAAATCACCTAAGGTGATCATTGTCGATAAACATCTTTTTAATGCAGATGAGGTCTTTGACCAGTATTATGATGAACCGGATGCTAATTTGTTTCAGCAAAATGTTCAAGACATCATAGATGATCTGCAGCAATTGGGTTTAGTGCGCAATCGAAAACAATTGGAATATCTTGCTGGTCGTAAACAATTGAGCGGAGAACGAATATTGATTACCCTTGCCCCAAATCTGGGTTTTTTATTTATAAATACTACCACGGACAAAAATCATTTTATTTGGGAATTGGTTAATTCTCATGCGACTTTTGTCTGGAGTTTTGATCGTTGGAAAGGAGATATGACAGCTCAGATCAAATCTGTGGAGCATATGATAGGTTTGATACGCGAACAGGGAAGGGAGCATTATAAATCATATTACCAGAGTCAAATAACAGATCTTCCCTACACCTTTACCAGAATCGTGCATCGACATGCCGACCGGAGTATCATAGATCCTTTTCCGGGATGGAAACACCGTCTGGAAGAGGCCCTGGTCTAGATATATTAATGTTAATGTGGGGATAAACTAAGGGATCATTCTAATTTCAGGATTTTAGTGGTTCTTTCCCTGGTCTGACGAGCCAATTCCGTTTCGGAAATTAAAGATTTGGAATATGTAGGAATGATGCGTCGCAGTTTTTTCTGCCATGAGTCGCTGGTCATATATTCAGGCAGCATTTTCATTAACACATCCAGCATGATGGAAACGGAAGTGGAAGCTCCAGGGGATGCACCTAGAAGGGCGGAAAGGGAGCGGTCTGCCGCACAGACGACTTCGGTACCAAATTTAAGTACACCACCTTCTTCACTATCTTTTTTGATAATCTGTACTCGCTGACCGGCGGTGGTTAGCTCCCAGTCTTCTGCGTGGGCAGTGGGTACATAGTTTTTGAGGTATTCGAAACGGTCTTCTGGCGATTGGATCACCTGTTTGATCAGATACTTAGTGAGGGCAATATTGTGCATTCCCGCAGACAACATTGGCCACACATTGTGCATCTCAATCGAGAGTGGAAGATCGAAATAGGATCCGTTTTTTAGGAATTTGGTGGAAAATCCGGCGTAAGGTCCAAAAAGCAGCGAGCGTTCACCATCCAAAATTCGGGTATCCAAATGGGGAACAGACATTGGAGGTGATCCTACGGATGCCTTGCCATAAACTTTGGCCTCATGCTGTAAAATTACCGACGGATTGGTACATCGCAAAAATTGGCCGCTGACAGGAAATCCACCATACCCTCGAGCCTCCGGTATATCTGCTTTGTCCAGCAGTGTCAATGTTCCTCCACCGGCACCAATGAAGACATATTGAACATTTAACGTGACATCGAGGTCCTCCTCCAGGTTTCGCACTTCAATTTCCCAATATCCACCCTTGTCTTTTCGTAAGTCCTGCACTTCATGACCCAGTAATATGTCGACGCCATCCAGTAATTCCAGATGAGCCACCATTTCCCGGGTGAGTGCACCAAAATTAACATCGGTACCAATTTCCATTCTGGTTGCAGCGATAGGTTCTTTATCCTGCCGTCCGTCCATCATTAATGGTATCCAGGACTTAATGATGTCCGGATCTTCCGTATATTGCATATCTTCAAATAGGGCATGTGGAATCATGGCCGTATGCCTTTCACATAGAAAATCTACATTATCCTGACCCCATACCAGACTCATATGAGGAATGTCATTGATAAATGGATATTGTCCGACAATATCTCCTTCCTCGACAAGATACGCCCAGAGTTGCTTTGAGGTTTCAAACTCAGATGCGATTTTTAAAGCCTTAGAAATATCGACAGATCCATTACTTCGCTGCGGTGTGTAGTTCAACTCGCAGAAGGCAGAATGTCCCGTACCGGCATTGTTCCATGCATCTGAACTTTCTGCAGCGACCCGGTTCAAACGTTCAAAAATCGTTATCCGTGCTTCCGGCATTAATTTCTTGATCAGCACTCCCAGGGTGGCACTCATGATTCCTGCACCAATTAAGGCAAAAGTTGGTTGAATTTTCATAAAACGTTCTGTCGGCTAAATTAAAAGTACCAAAAAAAAATTGCTGGTCACATAACGCACCGATCCGCGGGAGATGTTAAAGTTAATGACTTTAATATGGGCCAGAGGGTGAGGACCTCCACCATCATGACTTCATTATGCTATCTTGGAGAAAATCGGAATAAAAGCATTTGTATTACACGACCGGGAGTCGACTCCCATTAAGCAAGGATATAGTTTGTAAATATATTATGTGTAAGTAACTTGTAATCAATATTATATGTGTCATTTATGCAATTCTGGCTTGGCATTGAGTGATAGGTAAATTTTTGTTTCTAAGTATCAGTTGTGCTGTACATTTGCATCGGAATTTACCAGGTGTTCCATCACCTAATTGCCTGGTGATCTTACTATGCCAATAGATAATATGTCGGATTCTCAGATCGGGAATTATGAAAGCCTGATCGATGGATTAATGACTCAAAATTTTGGGCTTGTTGATAATTTTTTATCCGAGGACTTAGTGGTTGGTTTACGAAATAATCTGATCAAACTTTACGACCATGGAAAAATGCATCCAGCGGGGATCGGTAAACGGTTTTCTTATCAACGAAATTTGAAGGTGAGGGGAGATCAAATATTTTGGATTGATAAGCATTCGAACGATCCTTATGAGCAGAACTTTGTAGAACAAATACAAGCATTTGTCGAATACTTAAATCGTACTTGTTATACCGGAATAAATGATTTCGAATTTCATTATGCCTATTACGAAGAAGGTAGTTTTTATAAGCGGCATTTAGATCAATTTAAGGTCGATCAGGGACGCAAATTCTCTTTAGTCACCTATCTCAATGATCAGTGGTTGGAAACGGATGGCGGTAAATTGTCGCTTTATCTGGATGATCAGGAGATTTCTGCATTTCCTCTTGGGGGCCGGGCAGTACTTTTCAAAAGCGATGAGGTAGAGCATGAGGTACATGCGGCTGTACGACCCCGTATGAGTATCGCCGGTTGGCTTAAGGTGCATAAACCATAGATTCAGGTCTGTCGAAAAAGCGAATTGTAGCCATAGAGAAAGAGTTATCTTGGTTGTACAATAATGCCGGGAATCTTTGTCACTTAAATTGTCGCCGTTCATTTTTCTAATCCTGCTTGTTTCCTGTAATAAGTACAGTAGACTGGAGCCCAGTGCCATTTTGTCTGAATTAAGTGAAAAAGAAAAAGTGGCGCGGTCCTATTTTTTCTACCCCAGTATCATGCGCATGGTTAATCTTCAGGATAATCCGAGTTTTAATGAAATGATTAAGAAGGTGGAGAAAGTTATTCTTTATCGTTTGAAAAGAGAGGTGACGCTCGGTGAACTTACAGTAGTCAGAAATAGACTTGAACAAGAAGAAGCGTTCGAAGATTATGCCCGGGTTTCTCTGCAAGGAAAAAAAATGTTTTTTCTTGGGAAAGAAAATCCGGATCATTCTGTCTTTATCATTCCTTCAGAACGGGAGTACTATGTCGCGGATGTAATGGGGCAAATTAATTTTATTGCGCTTAATAAAATGATCCAATTATTTTCTGCAGAAGCGAACAATGAAAATAAACAGTTCCTGGATATTATATCGCTGGTCGGTGGCCAAAGAAG
>JAGQWV010000808.1 GCA_020437045.1 Saprospiraceae bacterium
CTCAAAAAAATAATCTAAAGATGCTGGTGCAGGAATATATATCGATTTTACCTGAAGAATTAGCTATGGCTAGAAATAAGGAAATTGAAGAAGGTGGCTGGGATAAAATTTACTTCGCCTGGGCAGGAGTAACGGACAGGAGTGCTGGCCATTACTACCGGGTGCAAGGCCCCCGGTTTTTAATCGAATTTGATAATACTCAAAATAATGCAAATCATATTCATACAGTATGGCGGGATTTCGATGGTGATTTTGGCCGGGACTTACTGAGAGAGCACTATAAAAGTGCTCACTAATGATGAAAGAGGTTCTTTACATAGGTTTTATTGTTCTTGCCGGTATTCTTTGCATGACACCTTTAGGGGCTCAGGTGGTAGAGCGTCCAAATGTGGTCCTGATCATGGCTGACGATATGGGATATGAATGCCTGGGGGTAAATGGTTCGACTGAGTATGAAACGCCCGTCCTTAACCGGCTGGCTTCCCAGGGTATCCGGTTTACTAATTTTCATAGTCAACCTTTGTGTACACCCAGCCGGGTAAAGATTATGACCGGTAAATATAACTACCGGAATTATGAATACTTTGGCTATCTAAACCCAGCTGAATTTACCTTCGGACAATTGATGAAAGATGCCGGATATGCTACCTGCGCCATTGGAAAATGGCAATTGAACGGCCTGTACCATGGCTATCCGGATGCAAAAAATCATAAATATCCTAGTCAATTTGGTTTCGACGAATTTTGTCTGTGGCAAGTGACAGAGCGAGCCGATAAGGGAGAGCGGTATGCCAATCCCCTGATCGAACAAAATGGTGAGTTTTTGGACTTGTCCGAAGATACCTATGGACCTGATATTTTTTGCGAATACGGCCTGAATTTCATCGACCGGCATCAAGACCAACCGTTTTTCTTGTACTATCCTATGGTGTTGGTTCATGATCCATTTGTACCAACTCCAGATAGTAAGAATTGGGGTGATAAATCGATGCGATATGACGACGATACGGTTCATTTTGCCGACATGGTAAATTATGCCGACAAGGTCGTGGGCCGAATCTGGGATCATCTGAAAAACAAAAACCTAGATGAAAATACGATCCTGATATTCCTTGGAGACAATGGAAACAGTCGCCGAGTTTGGTCCAATACCAAAAATGGACCTGTCAGAGGAGGAAAAGGCACAACACTTAACACCGCCACACATGTACCTTTTATCTTCTCCTGGCCGCAGAAGATCAAACAAGGTGCTATTTGCCAGGATCTAATTGGTATTCAGGATGTGTTTGCCACCCTTACCGATCTTACTGGTCAACAAAAATTGACGGATGGGATTAGTCTATTACCATTAGCGAATGGAGAAGATCGTAAACCCCGGAGTTCGCTATTGATTTACTACAATCCAGTACATTCCGATAATGTAAATAGATATCGAAATATCTATGTGCAAACGAAACAATATAAATTGTACAGGGATGGTAAATTTATTGATCTTATACGGGATCCACTGGAGGAAAATCCTATCAAGTCGATGTCCACTGATCAACTGAAGGTCTTCCAGGAATTAATGACTGAAATGAAATACCTGCCTCCAATTCCTTGATAACAAGTATTATACTGATGTTAATACCCCATTAAAGTCCAACGTGTATTTTTGTAAAACCAACTTTTTTTCTATTTTCGGCATCCTATCATTTTATTAATACCAAAAATTATTAACAATTATGAAGACACTTCAAATGCTTTTGGTTTTTCTTTTCAGTGCCGGAATTCTTGCTGCACAGGATGCTGCTACCGAAACAGCCGCCGGGGTCTATAACGATGGTTTGGCTGCTCTGAAAGCGAAGGACTACGGAAAAGCTTATGACTTGATGCTTAAGTCAATTGAAATAGCGGATCCTGCTGCAGACGCGCAAGTTCTGAAATTGGCCAAAGGAAACGGCGCTTTAGCAGCTTATTATGCTGGAAATGA
This sequence comes from Saprospiraceae bacterium, assembly GCA_020437045.1. GTDB lineage: Bacteria > Bacteroidota > Bacteroidia > Chitinophagales > Saprospiraceae > JABDMH01. Next base: position 1,973 of record JAGQWV010000808.1, read on the forward strand.
AGATGCAAAAGAAGGTAAGTTCGAGGATGCTATGATGAAATATGACAAAGGAATCGAACTCAGTGGTAATAACTACGTGAATTACTATGGAAAAGCAAAAGCCATGGATGATCAGGGGCTAGTAGCTGATGCTGTAGGTGCGTATATCAAAGCTGCAGAAGTAGCGACTGCCGGTAAAAAAGCAGATCGCGCTGAAAAGTACTTGAGTCGTGCTGAAAATATGATTGCCGTAAGCTATGGAGATAAGAAGTATGATGATGCAGTGGCCGCCGCTGAAGTATATTTAGCAAATCATGAGTCCAAGGATGTAAGTTATTATCTGGCTAAATCTTTAGTGGAGAAAGGTATGGCTGGAGATGCTGTAGCCCATGCAGAAAAAGCAAAGGAATTGGGTGGTAGCGAAGATGAGGGAAAATATATTTTGGGTCTTGCTGAAGTATATGAAGCAGCTGGAAATAAAGTGGCTGCCGCCGATGCATATAGTAAAGTACCTAAAGGAAAATACTACGATCATGCACAATATAAAGCCGGTCAACTGAAGTAATTTGAGGTGAACAAATAAAATGAACGAACGGGGCTCCATAAGGAGCCTTTTTTTGTTGGTGATGATTGGTATTTCTAAGGCATAATATCT
>JAGQWV010000809.1 GCA_020437045.1 Saprospiraceae bacterium
GTTACTGCGGAAATACTGCACTAGTGCAGCATTTCCACAATAACTAATACTTAAATCTGTGACCTTCTATGGTTCCGGTCACTGGAATAGGGTTACGATCTCTCCCTTCAGTCTTGAAGAGTATTGCCAATGTTTTTGGTGGGACAAAAACAAATGTATTGATTTAAATAAGGTCAACTAGCGATAAAACCATATTCCACCAAGATCTTTATTAAAAGTAGTGCATTTCTTCCATGTATTTTATAGCTAAACCACGGCACATATAATGACCTTAATCAATTGATATTGCTTCAATTATACATTATAAAGATAAAATTTTAAAAATACAACCCCAATCTACAGGACAAATCACACCGCCAGGACACGTATTAGTGACAGCAATTAACAAAACCAAAAAAAATAAATCATGTCACGAGAATTTAAAAGCCATGCGGAAGCCATACAGTGGATAGCCAGAAATGCAGAAACAGAATCCCATTTTGAGATCCTGAAAGATGAATTGGAATTCAATCATACTTACACCGGTGAATACTTTATAAACCTCTTGCTACTAGATAATGATGTTGCCTTTTACAGTGAGGCTGCATAAACAAAATGAAACCATCCCTTTAAACCAGGACCCCATCAAACCAAGACCTCCGGCCAGTTTGCTCTCATACCTACTTTGGACAGAGTATTCAGAACGAACTGGCCGAAAAAATTAACCAACGTATACAGCTTAATATTTCACCTTTCGGTGACCAGAAGGTTATTTATAATCTTCAACATTTGCTCCGAGAATAATATCTCTTTTACCTACCATCAAATCACGTTCGGAAATAAGGGACATGATATTAGGTGCACCACCACGTACGGATGATTTGCTTAACTCATTTCCATTAAGTAAAGGGTCTCCGGCAAAATAAAAGCTATCCAGCCAATAATATCGGCCATCAGGCTCAAGAACAGTCACATGAATATGCGCGGGCTCGCTGCGATTTGGATAGCTTCCAGGTACAGTGGTATAAATGGAATACTTTCCCGACTGGTCAGTTTTTATCCATCCGCGAATATATCCATGTCTTCTTTCCCAGTTCTGTCGCTGATACTTATTCTCATAGATTCCCTTGGAATTGGTATGATAAAAATAAAGAATCACATCAGCCGCCGGTGTGAATCCGTCAGGTCTATACACCGTGCCATAAATTTTAAGTTTTGTCCCATTTTCATGATAATCAGATAAGGTGTCTGAGGTTGTCAGTTGCCGGTCACCATATTCAAAAATAGCTTCGCAGCCTTCGCAGGTACCCACTAACCTGGGTGAGTTTGGTTGAGAGCAGGCCACGGACAAAACACTGCTATAAAGAGCAAGACTCATTGCATAAATTTTCATATCCTAAAATTTTTATCCAACGAGATATAAAGATTCTCACTCAAATCCGCTCTGATTCCTAAACTTAGTAGCCAGGCGGAGTATATCAATAGCTAAGTCGAGTAAAAATTTTGCCAGGAAGACTTAAATCCCTGGGCATAACTTCGACTCAACCGTAGTTGGGTGTCGTCTTGCAAAATGACATTATAATCTCCATTTTGCCGGGAGACAATTTTGCGCACAAAGTGCATACTAACAATCGTGGACCGGTGAATGCGTACAAATCCTTTTTCATCCAGTCGCTTCAGCAGTCCGGAAAGTGTTGCCTTGTAGAGATAACGAGAATCCAGTGTATGGATGGAGACATAAGGTCGATCTGCCATCAAAAACAGAATCTCCCCGACGGGTATGGTGATTAAATCTTTACCAACCGGAACAAGTAAGGATGTGATCGAATCTGCTTTCTCGATGTTTGCGTAAGGATGCGAGGTTTTTTTAAGATATACGAAGCAAAGCGTTACAAAATACCCCAGAAAGATAAGGTAAAACTCTGCCGACCAGAAATACCGGATTACTTGCGTTATGGCATAGGTGTGTGTGAAAAACATCCAGGAAATCAGATGTACAACGATTGCTGTGATGGTGATATGGAAAACACTGCAGATCACCAGTATAAACAAGATAAATATTAAATAGGTGATTGAATTATAGCGACTGAGTTGTAATTCGATCCACCTGAATACCTTCAACAAGGGTAAAAATAAAATCCACCCCACCTTAAACAGGGCGGATTCTGAGAGATAAAATCCACTACCCTGCATCGAAGCTTGAATTAAATCCTGAGTTATAGCCAGCAATACGATCATCGCAATCAATCCCGGCATCCACCAAATTTGATTGGGAGCGATTCTAAAACTTGGATTATACATACAACATTTTTTGAATTAGGATTGTCTTTGACCGTCTTTCATTTCTAGCTTTCCTAGGAGGCAGCATACTGATTACTTAAGTCCTTTCCCTACCAGTAAGGGTTCGATATCCGGATCACTACCGGTGAAATTGCGAAAGGCTTCATTTAAATCTACACTATTGCCAACAGATAAAATGTACTTCCGAAAACGATCGCCATTCTCACGCGTCATACCGCCGTGTTCTTCAAACCATTGATAAGCACTGTAATCAAGCATTTCTGACCAGAGATACGCATAATAGCCTGCGGAGTAGCCATTAGACCAAATATGCAGGAAGTAGGAAGAATGATAACGGGGTGGTACTACTTTCAGCTGCAGTTGGTACCTACCCAGCGCTTTTTTCTCAAACAAATCCGTAGCCAGAAATTCCTCCTCATTAGCCACGGTATGCCAGGCCATGTCCAGGGTCGCTGCGGACACGATTTCTGTCATGGCATATCCCTGATTAAACGTCTTTGAGGTCTTCAATTTTTCAACCAATATCTCAGGTATGGTTTCTCCTGTCTTATAATGGATAGCATAGTTTTTCAGTACCGTTGGATCCAGAGCCCATTGTTCATTCACCTGAGAAGGGAATTCCACAAAATCCCTGGGAGTATTGGTACCGGAAAGACTTTCCCATTTCTGATCAGCAAAAATCCCGTGTATGCTATGACCAAATTCATGAAACATTGTTGTCACGTCATCATAGGTAATCAGCGAAGGATTACCTTCCGTAGGTTTTTGAAAATTAAAGACATTCACAATCACCGGTTTCTGTTTGAGATAATGCGATTGATTGACCATGTTATTCATCCAGGCACCCCCACTTTTATTGTCACGGGCATAAAAATCCAGATAGTAAATAGCCAATGAACGACCATCCTCATCAAAAACTTCATAAGCCACTACGTCCGGATGGTAGACGGGTAGATCTTCCCTCACTTTAAAAGTGATTCCAAAAAGT
>JAGQWV010000810.1:0-160 GCA_020437045.1 Saprospiraceae bacterium
TTGGATGATCTTTAATCTTTTTAGGGTTGAAGACTATTTATCGAAAACACTATTCGCGTGGATTCGCGAAAATTCGCGGACAAGGATGGAATTGGCAGATGCGGGCAGATTTCGCTTTAGGGATCAAGGGCTAGTGCAGGGATAAAATGTCACGATTTAC
>JAGQWV010000810.1:342-8545 GCA_020437045.1 Saprospiraceae bacterium
GGATTGGATGATCTTTAATCTTTTTTTGATTGAAGACTATTATCGAAAATACTATTCGCGTGCATTCGCGAAATTCGCGGACAAAGATGGAATTGGCAGATGCGGGCAGATTTCCCTTTAGGGATCAAGGGCGAGGGCAGGGATAAAATGTCACGATTGTGGATTGATTGATATTTGATTTCGAGGATTGAAGACTATCTATCGAAGCTGCTATTCGCGTACCTTTAGCAAAATTCCTGGACCAAAGCCGGAGTTTCAGTCTAAGGAACATATTAGATGAATTAAAGCGAAATGAGTGGAATAGAAATTCGCACCGCGGAGGTGATCCAATATCTGAAGCCCTTGAGAGAAGGGGGCTCCCTTCCTGCTATTGTTAGAGCTGACGATGATTTCTTGTATGTGATAAAGTTTCGGGGAGCTGGGCAAGGGAAGAAGGCATTAATTGCCGAACTCATCGGTGGACTGATGGCCAAGGAAATTGGTCTGAAGGTGCCGGAGTTGGTATTTATGAATCTTGATGATTCGTTTAGTAAGACAGAGCCTGACGAAGAAATCCAGGATCTCCTGAAATTCAGTGTTGGATTGAATTTGGGACTGCATTTTCTATCCGGAGCTATTACCTATGATCCTTTAGTTTCTACGGTGGATTCTCTTGTTGCATCAAAAATCGTGTTGTTGGATAGTTTGATTACCAACATCGATCGCACCCCAAAGAATACCAACATGTTGATTTGGAATAATGAATTATGGTTGATCGATCATGGGGCAAGTCTCTACTTTCACCATAACTGGGATAATTGGAGGACGCATCTGGATCGTTCTTTTCCCAATGTCAAAGACCATGTGCTTCTGGAAAAGGCAGATTTTTTGCCTCAGGCTGCACACGACATCCGGGAGTTGTTGACGAAAGAAAAGATTGAAAATATTGTTGCACAGATCCCCGATGAATGGTTGGTAGAAAATACGCAACTACTAAATCCTGACGAAATCAGATCTGCCTACATCGAATTTCTGGGTAGTAAACTGGACATGATTGATTTATTGGTAAAGGAGGCATTGGATGCAAAGTAAAGCAACATACGAATATGCCGTCATCCGGTTGGTACCAAAGGTCGAGCGTGAGGAATTCTTGAATGTTGGGGTCATTTTATTTTCGAAAAGTAAAAAGTATCTCGGGATTAAGATTCTGATCGATGAAAAACGGATACACTCCTTCTCTAAGGAGGTTGATATCGACATGATTAGAAAATATTTGGCGGCCTGGGTACAAGTATGTAACGGTGCACCCGAAGGAGGAAGCATCGGAAAACAAGAATTAGCCTTGAGATTTCGCTGGTTAGTGGCTGCCAGAAGTACTATTATTCAAAGTTCTGAGACGCACCCGGGACTTAGTAATCACCCCGAGGAAGTTCTTGAAAGTCTGTTTCAGATGTATGTTTTATAAAGCCCATTTGAAGAACTTAAGAGCATCTTATATTGCGAAATTCATTAAATAAGTATTCTTTTAATTTTAGGTCTACTGTACCCTTCTTTGCTCTTCACTCGATCCGGTACCGATCATTACTTTTTTAAGTTTTCTATTGCCAAAATTGTTGGTATAACTTATTCGTACTCCCTGTATGCCCCTTTTGTAAAAACCATTAAAGGCGAAATCGGTTATGCTACCCTCTGCGTTTTGCCATTTCCATTGATAGGTATCGAAGACATCCGTGAAGACAAAACTCAGATCACCACCCGATTTTCCCAACTTCTTTTTCAGGGCGAAATTCACCTGGAACAAAGAGGAAAGATCCGAAACTCCCCACCATGATGGTGCGGACTGGTAATTCATGTTTATCTCAGAGGTGAAATTTTTAGGAAGAATTATCGTCGCCGTTCCCTGGTAGGTAAAGTTGTAGTTGGTAAATATATCCGATTGATCATTACCTTTTGGATTCATTTCGATGCGCTGAAAAGAAAAGGTATTCTGTGTCTCAAGCCAAGAGCTGAAAGGCAGTGGAGCATTAACTTGAATGCCATATGTTTTATAGTAGTCCAGATTTTGCGCCCTGATTAGTTGTAAACCGGTTCGATCATCAATTTCCGGTTGAAACCAAACGATTTGATCTTTAATATAACTATAGGAAAGTGACAACCACCACTGACCAGGTTGATAATTGAGTTCCAGATTGTCGGTGATGGCTGGACGTAAATTGGCATTTCCGGAAATAAGGGTTTGCGGATTCTGAAAATATGTAAAGGGGGCTAAATCATTAAAATTTGGTCGGGTAATCCGTCTGCCATAAGCCAGTGAAAGATTAGATCGTTCGGATATTTTATAATTCGCTGTGAGGCTGGGAAAGAAATTACCGTATTTCCGGTCCACTAATAGGGTTTCGCCAGGCGTACCTAATTCAGTACTGGTGTGTTCATAACGTAGACCGGCAGTATATCTCCATCTGTTGTTGGCGGTCCAATCGGCAGAAAAATAACCGGCATAAATCCGCTCATCCAGCTTGGCTCTTGAACTAAGGTCTGACAATATCTCAACGGTTTGATCAACGGTGCGTTGCACTTCGAAAATATTTTCAAACAAAGACTGACTTAATTTGGCCCCAGCCTCAACACGCCAATCATCATTCAATTGAGAGGAATAATCCAGTTTACTTACCCAGATATCAATGGGCGTAACTTTACTGGTTTCTAAGAGTTCTTCAAGAATTAGTTCTTGCGTTTCGTCGCGATAGTCGTTATCAAATTTTGCTGGCTGATCATTATCATACTTGAGATAGTCCAGATAGATCGCCAACTGACTTTTTTTGCTGAAGGCATGGTCCAGACCAAGACTAACCAGACCATTTTTCCATAGATTGGTTTCATCAATGATTCCGGAAAAGGACACCATAGAATCAAGTCCTGGCTGCAGAAATCCATGGTTAAAATCATCGGTTGCCCACATATTGGCGTAACCGGATAAGGTAAGACTTAATTCAGTGTTTTCACTTAAAGTATAACCGGTACCCACTCGTAAAGCATGATTCTCTTGTGATGAAATCCGGAGAATAGAAGATTCGTTGACCAAAGTACCGGATCCTTCCTCAAGGACATTGTGTTGATACCATACTCCCTTCCACTGGTCCAGGCTGCCATTATAAGTCACAAAACTGTTCCATTTTCCCTTCCGGTGATTTAGATTGAAATTGAGGCCATAACCTATATCATGGTTATATTTTGCCGTGACTCCATAGTTGCCATTGAGACCTTCATATTCATTCTCCAATAATACGATATTGATCAGGGCGGAACCAGAAGCTTCATATTTGGCTGGTGGGTTGGTAATCAATTCAATATTATCGACATTGTCAGCGCTCATGCCACTTAACATTTGCACAACAGCAGCTGGTGGAAGCCGGGTCAGCTTTCCATTGATCATAACACCGACTCCTGCTTTGCCATTTAAGCTGATATTTCCATTTTGACGGTCCAGTCCGATGCCGGGACTTTTTTCCAGGACGTCCAACACATTACCTCCTTTTGACATAATCGAACTCTGTACATTCACGATCAGTCGGTCGGGTTTTTGCTCAAAAAGGACCTTTCGGCTGGTCACCACCACTTCATCCAAAAGTTCTGCAGCAGGGGCAAGTTTAAAATTATAGTTTGACAGACCTTCATCCCAGGTCTTAGATTGCTCTTGGTAGCCAATGGCGGAAACCTTGATAATGCCCTGAAAGTCGTTAGGTATCCGCAATTGAAAGTTTCCACTTTCATCAGAGACAGATCCGGTGGCCAAGCTGGAATCTATCAGATTTATAGCCATTACATTGGCATACAGTACCGCCTGATCCTGGTCATCCTTGATAACTCCATTCGCCGTTTGCTGAGCCAACAAAAACGTCGGACCCGATACCAGGAGAAATAGGAGAGAAATAAAACTTGTGATTTCTGAATTCATATGGCTGTGTTTGAGATGTTTAATCTGGTACAGGTTATTCTTGATGAAAAAAACAAAAGCTTGCAAAAGGATTAAATGAGAATCTGTCAAATCCAAATGTTTTCCTATTGCCGTAATACAATGTAAAGTGTCTTAAAATGAGGAAAACAGGATATACTATTGTTGCAAATCGTAGGACTATTCTGTCATCTTGATGAAAATTGGCGCTTAAATGATTTTTTTGGAACAGGTAACCTTCTTCTGGTTTTCGCAATCAAGATCATATCTAAAAGAATCTAATTGTCCGCCATTCCAATGAAATTAGAAAGTCATATTCCGTGTTTACTGGTAACCCAATGGGTATCACACTGCCACTTTATCATTTGTTTCTATGTATTTTTGGTCATTTCTACACCGCTTCTGGCCACTCAATATACCTTCCTGGGTACCGAGGATAGCTTATTTAATAATAGTAATAACTGGTTTAACCAGATGAACCCCCCATCCTTCGGGGGGATCACCGATACGATCATTTTTAGTGCCCAATCCCGATGTGTGATCGGATCCGGAGACGTCCTTAATGGACTGGGATATACCCTTATCAATAAGGGTGAGGTCATCAATAAAGGGTATTTCTATCTGAAGGAAGGAAACTTTCTCAATCAAGCTCAAGCTACCTGGGAAAACCGGGGAGAGATGTGGCTCCTTAATATCCTCCACTTGGAAAATGCAAACGATGGTTATTTTAAAAACTATGCAAAACTCACTCAGCGAGTTTGTGACTTTGCTAATTACGGAAACCTGATGATCGAAGACAGTATTTATGATGGTATTCAGGGTGCCATCAATAATTATGGTCTGCTATCCGTTAGTAGTCGCTTTTTAGTCGGTGTTCTGCAGAACTATTCGCAGATCGAAAACAAAAACGGGGGTGAAATTCAAATTTATGGACCTGGTCTCAACAGGGGGGATTTACACAATTTTTTGGGTTCGAAACTGGAAGTTAGAAATCCGTTTCAAAACCAGGGCGTCCTCCAGAATGAATCAGATAGTTGCATTTTTTACCATGATTTTCGGAATGATAGTTTAATGAATAATCTTTCCGGTGGACATTGTTTTATTCTTGGATCCAATACATCGGGTTTCGATAATCATAGTCTTTTTTTTAATGCCATAAATGCCACCCTATCCTTCAATGGTTTTGTCACCAATCCATCTGATGGAAAAATGGCAAACTACGGATTGATTAACAACCTGAGTTCCGGAAATTTTACTAATAATGGGGATTTTGTGCAGGAGGGTTTCCTGGATATTCCCAGTATGGGCTTTTTTAATTTTGGTCAACTCAGCGGTTCCGGTACCATAACTTGCCAGGGAGTACGTCTGGATGGAATATGTAAACCAGGTGGCATTGGCAAACGTATGCGTATTGTCAGTAGTACACCAAATATTTTGGGCGATACCTCCTCGGTTTTTATTGACATTGATGATGTTTTGCATAATGACACATTGACAACCAACCAGGAGCTTAGAATCGCGGGTACCTTAATTGTAAAATTGGCGGAAAGTTTCATTCCTGTAAGGTGCACTGATTTTACGATTCTGACCTATACATCACTTAATAGTTTTCAGCATACCTTTGATAGTTTGGTTTTACCGGAAATTACAAATTTTGCCTGGGAGATTGAATACGGGCAGACAAAAGTAGTGTTGCATCTTTTGCCCCGGAGTAGTGGCAACAATTGTCTGGATTTTGGTACCATTAATAACCATTGTTTCGTCGAAATTCCGCATTCACTGGGAATTTTGCAAACAATAGAATTTCGATTTTGTCCTTTATATTCTAATCCATTTCAGCAAGGGCAAATATTGTTCAGTTTTAATCATTCATCCTCTCAGTATATTAAATATCTCGATGATAACCCTTTAATGCAGGGAGAAACGCTAACTCTTTTTGATGCCAATGGGTGGTTGTACACTGATTTTCACTTTGAGAAATCCAACTGGTATCATGTGGCGATTGTCAGTGATGGAATAAGTTATCAAAAAATATTTGTTGATGGAAATGAGGTGTCATCGTACATACTTTTTGATTACCCTAAGGTTTTGGATGTGAGCCACATGCTGATCGGGGCTGGCGTTGATCAAAGCAGTGACAGTACCTTTTTTGGCGGACAAATAGATGAGGTCCGTCTTTGGGACAGACCACTTTCCGGCTCCTTTATCCAGCAAAATTATTTTAAAGAAATCGATCCTTTAAGTACAGGTCTATCCGCATATTATCCAATGAATCAGGGTTTTGCTAATGGTGACAATATTTGTATAAACCAACTTAGGGATATAAGCCATCAGGGCCAGGATGGCACCTTGACTAACTTTATTCTCTTCGGATCTAACTGTAATTGGAGTGCGAGTAACACTTGTTCTGTAAATTTTCCGGAAGTGAATTTCTTCACCGGTGGCAGCAGTAATCTCCCGATGGACTGGTTTCAGATTGATAATTGGTCGGCTGGCATTCCCAATCCTTGTCAATCCGTGATTATTCCTTCGGGTAAAATCGTTGAGTTAGATGCTGCTGGCGCTGCTTGCTTTCAGATAGAGGTCGAGGAAGGAGGGATTTTTTTAAACAGTGCTACATCCACCTTGCAGGTGTTAGCTCCCAATCATTAGATTATCATGGATCAAATTAAAAATGCCGGTAGAAAGAATTACAAATTTACGCAATAGATGATTTTCGAGCAAAAATTGAATTTTCAAGAGTGCACTCAGTGCAATTAAATACTAATCACCTTCACTGGGATGATCGTCAGAAAATTACGTTTTTATACTCAAGAATTCACTTTTGGACAAGGGGCTTGCTACAGAGGATTTGCGTTAAAGGTATCTCCCTGGCTCATGTCTCCGGTGACAAATCCCTTCTTAAACCACCGCACTCTTTGTTCGGAGGTGCCATGGGTAAAACTCTCTGGTGTGACATAGCCCTGAGTTTGCTTCTGAATATTGTCGTCTCCGATAGCGCTAGCTGCTCTTAGAGCTTCTTCGATATCACCTTCCTCCAGAATATTATTCATACGCTGTGCGTGATGCGCCCAAACTCCCGCGTAAAAGTCGGCCTGCAACTCCAATCGTACCGATAGTTCATTATATTGTTCCTGACTCATTCTTGCTCGCGCTTGTTGAACCTGCATGGAAGTACCTGTCAGATTTTGGATATGGTGACCAATTTCATGAGCGATGACATAGGCCATGGCAAAATCTCCCGGAGCACCGAATCTTCTACTTAATTCTTGATAAAAATTTAAATCAATATATGCCGAGTAATCTGCAGGACAGTAGAATGGTCCGGTGGCACTACTGGCGTAACCACAGGCCGATTGAATACTGCCATTAAATACCACGAGCTTGGGCTCCCGGTAGGTAGCACCTTGATCTTGAAACAACTTCGTCCAAACATCTTCATTATCGGCCATCACCACTTTTACGAATTGGTATAATTCATCTTCCGAATCCTGGGCACCGGATTGCGATTGACCGGCGGAAATACCCGAAGAAGGACTAAAAATATCCAGGGGATTTCCGATAATAAATATGGCTCCTATTATGATTGCCCCGATCAGCAATTTTGTTTTGGTAATCCCCCCTCTGAAAAACAGAAAGAGAAGATTCATGAGCATTCCTGAGCTCATTCCTCCCCCTCCACCACTTCGTCCTCTGGCGTCTTCTACATTGTCACTTTGCCTTCTTCCTTCCCATTTCATAGTTAGTCCTTATTTAAAGTTCAAGAATACAGATGTTAAAGCAAAAATAATAAATGGTTCTGTTTAAACTCAAATTATACTGAATGATACCAATCTGCTGCCTGCTAGACGGATCTTGCTCGCTGATTGTTCGGCTGGGCACCCTTCTTTGACCATACTATTCATTATGTCGATGATCATGATGAATTCCACTGGATGGCTTTCTGTGGCGAAGAGAGGTATGCTTTACCTTATCCGGAAAAATTCTATCTTGTAATAGGAACTCAGGTCCTAAGAACCAACATGAATTACCAAGCGAGCCATTTGATATTAATTATAGGTGCTGTCGCACTGACGTCACTATTGTATCTTCTTGATACGGATCCGCCCTACGCTGAATTTGGTAAAACACTTTTTGAATTTCTGATAAACTGCACGATAGTGTATTCCTTTTTCACGCTCATCTATTTATTGTTCAGGAAGATTGCATGTGATGATAGAAAAAGCTAGTAGACCAACGCATGGGTCATGTTGAATAATTTTAATAAGATTT
>JAGQWV010000811.1 GCA_020437045.1 Saprospiraceae bacterium
TTATATGATGGATCTGAATACCTACATTTCCCGATGGGTGGGGACCCTTAAACCAGTGTTTTTCAGCATTTTTTGCATCCGTAAATGCCATTGAAGGAGCGGACTTGTCATTGGCATCAAGGCCTAAATATACCTTACCACTGGTGAGTTTTGTAAGGATGTCAATTCCAGCCTGAAATGCTGCTTCCTGTCCTTTTATCACTAGCGAATAGTCCGGGGCCAAAGGAGCAGTATCAAAGGTGGAAATGAAGATGTTATCCGGAACGACATCATGTTCGGCGATGATATCATAGGGACGCTGTCGGATCATCGTCCATCCTCCTGATTCCAGGAGAAAATTGACAAGATCCTCACGACTAATCGTTTTCAGATCAATCGCTGGTAGGGTCTTATATTTTTGTGTTTTATCCGCTAATATGACCACTTCTGTAATCGATCTCTTCTCCCCGCGATTAATCGCAGCCACTTCTCCACTTACTGGAGATACGTATTTGATCTCGGGTCTCTTCTTGTCAAAAAAGATCTCCTGGCCAGCTAATACTTCATCCCCTTCATTTACGATCACTTTGGGAATCGGAGACATCCCTATAAAATTGGCAGGTTGTAAGGCAAACGAATTCACCTTTACATCAACCACTTTATGGTCAGGCTCTCCCTTGAGTAATACATTATGACCTTTTGTCAATTTGGTAAAATTACCTTTGACATAAGAAGGACTTTTTACCCCAGCAAGTTTGCTGGTCAAAGAACCGGAAGATGAAACTTCCTTACCGGTCTGGTGTGCCTCAATACCAAGCAGGTTTTCCGAAACCAAATAGATTGCACTAATTAATACCAGAGCAACTATTAACATTAGCCCAGTACTAAAAGAAGTGTCTGAACCTGATTGTGCCAAAAGAAAACCGGAGGGTAAGATGCTGAACACGAAGACACTGATGAAAATATTGCGAAATCTGATCAACACGTTGGATTTGTTTAAATATGTGAGGCATTTTATAAGAAATGCCATTTTTTAAAAACACCGCAAATATATAAAGCTTTTGACATACCCTCTTTGGAATTGTATATCTTAAATTATTTAGACCTTATCTAAATAGAAGTCTGGGATTTAAAATCTTCAGGCTATCTCAGGCTTGTAGCTCCTGACCGTACTTATTCCGCCACTGCACCCACCCGTATACAGCAAGCACCGTGTAAATAAAAAATAAAAATGCTATTAAAGGGAGCGAACGGTTGACATAGACCACTACACAGACCATATCAATGACTATCCAGTATAGCCAGTTTTCGATGATTTTTCTGGCCACCAAAAAAGTAGTCACGACGGCAAAAGAACTGGTGAACGCATCAACATAAGGTAGGGCAGCTCCAAAGTGACTAAAAATGAATCCCAGAAGTAGTGTACCTGCCAAACCAGTCGCGATATAAAGTACATGACTAGGGAAAGAAGCAAATCGAATTTCCCGTGAATTTTCGTTCCGCTTTGACCAGCTGATCCAGCCGTATATAGACATAATCATGTAGAAGACCTGGAGAAGTGCATCGGAAAATAATCGGGCATCCAAATAAATCACAAACAAAAATATGACTCCCAATAGTCCAAAGAGCCAACACCAGATATTTTCCCGGGCAGCCAGAATAACATATAATATATTAAACAGGAAAGCGAGCCATTGCACCCAGCCGAATGACCAGATGGATTCGAAAATTTGATCCAGCACGGTGATTACCGGCTTAGTTTATCTTTTCCACAAAGACCGAAAAAGTAGCCTGGGTCACCATCGGATCTGTATTGGCAAATACATCAACCGTGACATCTTGCTGTCCTTCTTTGTCTTCGCTGTTATATTCTATTTGAATCTCACCTGATTCGCCAGGTTTTATTGCTTTGCGGGGCCAATCCAGGGTAGTACACTCACAAGCAGTAGCCAGGTCAATGACTAAATCTTCATCACCGACGTTCTTAAATTTCAAAACCGCCTTCTTCTTCTCCCCTTCTTTTATCGACCCCAGATTAATTTCCGATTTTTCAAATTCCAGAATGGGAGCACCATCGAGACTGGCTGAACCATTATCATCCTGATTTCCTACTGCTGGAGTCGTTTTGCGGTCTTTACGAACCTCGATCGTCTGTGGTCCCTCGAGAATGGTAAACTCCGTACGTCGATTTTGTCGATGTTCCTCCTCACTACAATCGACACCATTCTTACAGCGGTTGATGATGCGCTTCTCACCATATCCAACGGCCTTGATGCGCTTTTCATCGATACCACGTTGTACCAGGTATTCTTTTGCAGAGTTTGCCCGTCGCTGACTAAGGTCAAGGTTGTAATTATCTTTACCCCGGGAGTCGGTATGGCTGGAAAGTTCAATCACCATATCCGGATATTTGGTCATCAAATCGTAGATAAAGTCAAGATCGGGTTCTGCATCGGGCAGGATCTTATCATCATCTAAATCATAATAAATATTGTTTAACCGGATCGGTTCATAAATAGTCAGCACCTCAGTTTCCGGTCCAGTTTCCTTTGGTTTCGGTTTTAGCCGGAAAGTACCTCTAAAGTTTTTAGATTCTCTTACTCCAACCGTATTAAAATCTGCCGTATCCGGATAGTAACCTTCATGCTCTACAATCACTTTATAAGCCCGGTCAGGGTCCAAAGCAAAGGTAAACTCGTTTCCTTCTTCATTCTTCTGCACGTCGGGAAAACCCAGCTCTTCGGCTACCTTTTGATACATTTTAATGGTTGCCCCGGGAAGTGGTGTTTCGTCTTCAAATACGGAAGCCAGAAGTTTTATGATTATATCTTTCTTTCCAAAGGTGAAAATATCATCACAACAGGTCTTACTCTTCACAGAGCGTGTACCATCACGGTTTGACACTAAAAAGCCGGCATCATTATCACCAGGAGTATAATAAAGGTCGTCTACGGAGGTATTAATACCTTTACCCATATTTTCAGCTTTCAACAACTTACTACCATCCCATTCACTTTTAAAAATATCGAATCCGCCAATGGTAGGTAGTCCATCACTACTGAAATACAGGTAGCTTTCGTCAGAATGAGGGGTTACTTCATCTCCGGGAGAATTGACTGCGGCACCAAGATTAACCGGCGAACCAAAGGTCCCATCGCGATTAATTGGAGCATAAAAAAGATCCATACCCCCTAAGGTACCTGGTCGATTAGAAGAAAATAGAAGTACTTCACCGCCAAATAAATCCGAAACTTCCGGATGTTTATTAATAAAATTTCCATTGAGGGAGGTAATCGGTTGGGGAGCACCCCATCCACCCCGCTCGGCATCACAATAGTACATATCGGATACCGTCACCTCTCCTCCTTCTGCAATCGCCCGCGTAAAATACATTCGACTTCCGTCAGGAGCAAAAGACACATGGCTGTTATGATAGCCTGGTCGGTTTATCTTGTCAGAAATCGCCTTTCCTTTATTGTAGCCACTCTTCTCACTTTTGCGAGCCTGCATGATCTTGGCATGATAGTCTTCACTTTTACTGGTGACCTTGATGATATCATTTTGATCAAACGAAATATAATATAGATTCCCCTGATCATCCACCGCAGGTGATGCTTCACTATTCCTGGTGTTTATTTTATTTCCGGCGCTCTCAATGAGCAAATCCTCCGGTACTTTAAGGGTTCTGGCCAGCACCACGCCAACCAACTCATTTTCTATGCGATCTTTGTAGGCCATCGCCTTGTCATTGGCGGCGAGTTCATTAAAGACCATTTCTGCTTCGTCGTACTTTGCATTCTTTTTCAAAAGACGACCATATTCAAATTTTAAGTCAACCAATTCATCGCTGGTGTCTTTCTCAATGATCCGGCCGTACCATCGCTCGGCTCGAGAATAGTCACGCATCTTATCATGGCAAACAGCAATGCGCTTGGCAATGGCAGGGTCACGATTTTCCTTATAGCACTGCTCATACCAATCGGCTGCGTTGTAATAATCCAGCCGGGCAAATGCTGTATCTGCCGCCTCCAGCTTGTAGGCATATGGTATTTCATCAAGAGGTTGTGCCGCAAGCGCCAGGGTAAAGGACAGAAAAACGAAGAAAAAATATAGTCGCTTCATGAGTATTCATTAAAATCTTGGACAAAAAATGACCGGATCCACTTTAGGCCTTTTATAGATGCGAATAATATAGGCCACTGCCAATTCAAACGCATTATGTGGTGCTTTGAGATCTGATAAAGTAAGATCATAACTGGCTCCAACACGCAAATCTTTGTAATCCACTCCGACCAACACTTCTGCTGCATCACCTAATCGATAACCAAGGCCTCCCTTTAGAACGGTATTTTGCGCAGGAATTTTATACCCCAGCATTCCCTGTACTGCCACTTCACTGGCACTTCCTAAGGATTGAAACAAAATAGAAGGGGTCACCATAATTTGCTCGTTCAGATCCAGGTGATACATACCATAACCGACGATTCGCATGGGAAGTTTCGAAGAACCTCCTCCGCCAAGAATAGATGCCCGCGGCTTATTGGCATGCATCGCACTTACTCCGATCCGGTAAAACGACTCACCAGTGGTCTTGCCGGTGATGGTTAGACCTCCGGAAATGTCCAGGTAATTTTTTCCCTTATCGTTCTCCGGCACTACATCCTGTGTGGCACTCCCGGACAAGAGGGCATCTTCAAACTGAAACTTTCCACCTACCTTTTTGGTAACGGTTCCATATTGTACGCCCAGGGCTATCACGGTATTTCTTTTCTTATCGAGGGCAAAATGATAAGCACCAGAGACTAATAATCCTCCGGTGGTGATTGTACCTCTTAAAGAAGAAGTCGAGTTGTCAAAAGGCACATATTCCGATTCTGCCTCGTCCGAGAA